>NZ_JBMVFV010000009.1:0-111102 GCF_049538395.1 Micromonospora sp. AB353
TCGACGTGGACGTGATCGCGGTCTGGGACGACGCCGGCGAGCCGGTGCTCCGCGACGACCCCGAGCTGATCCTGCCGCACCCCCGGGCCCACCTGCGCGCCTTCGTGCTGCGCCCGTGGATCGACATCGAGCCGCACGGCCGGCTGCCCGGGCACGGCTGGCTGACCGATCTGCTCAACGCCGAGCCGCTCGCCGCGGACGCCCTGGAACTGAGCCCGCGACCCGATCTGGCGCTAGAGTCGGACACATGACCCGGTGGATCGTGGCCCGGCAGTGGCGAGCTGAGGAGGTGCGGTGAGCACCGACCGCTCCCCGCAGGGGCCCGACCGCTTCCGGATGGGGCCGACCCGGGCCTCCACGCTCGTGGTGGCCGGCCTGGCCGCCGCCGCGGTGGCCTGGCTGCTGATCAGCGGCTTCTACTACGACTTCGCGCCCGACCTGCCCTGGTTGCCGGTGATCACGCTGGCCGGGCTGGCCGTGCTGGAGGGCTACGCGGCGGTGAACACCCGGGGCCGGATCGAGCGGCGGCCCGGCCGGGAGCCGGTCAACCCGCTGCTGGTCGCCCGGTTCGTCGTACTGGCCAAGGCGTCGGCGCTGGCCGGGGCCATCTTCGCCGGCTTCTACGCCGGGCTGACCGGCTGGCTGTTCGTGGAACGCACGAACGCCGCGATGGGCGATCGGCCGGCCGCGCTCGGCGGCCTCATCGCCGCGCTGGCGCTGGTAGTGGCCGCGCTCTGGCTGGAACGCTCCTGCCGGGTGCCGGAGCAGGAGGACGACGAGGACCGCGAGCCCGGTGACCGGGAGACGCCCCGCGGCCGTCTCTGAGGGTTCCCCCCACCCCGGCCCGGCGGTACCGTCCCTGGCGACCGGAGAGCGACGGCCGCCACCGGTCCGCCCGCCCGTGGGCCGGACGCGGCCACCTGGGGGAGGCGCGAGCCAATGGCGTACGACGATGCGGGCCGGACAGCGCCGCCGCCGGAGACGTCGTCCGGGGTGCCCGCTGCCGTACTGGAGAACGTCTTCGACGACCCGGCGCACGGCGAACCCGGCCGGGACCGGATCGCGGTACACGTGTTCTGGGAGTTCGTGCTGCTCGCCGGTCTGGTCGCGATGGCCTGGCTGCTCTGGCGGGAGGACTCGGACGCGCTGCGCGGCGGCTCCCTGAAGACGCTGCTCGTCGACGTGGCGGCGCTCGGCCTGCTCGCCCTCGCCGCCGGCCTGAGCCTGCGGGCCGGCGCGGTGAACCTGGCGATCGGGCCGGTCGCGCTGGCCGCCGCCCTGCACTTCGCCGAGCAGGGCGACCGGGGCATGCGGGAGGCGCTGCTGCCGGCGCTGGCGATCGCGGCCGCGGCCGGGCTGGCGCTCGCCCTGGCCGTGGTGGTGCTGCACGTGCCCGGATGGGCGGCGAGCCTGGCCGGGGCGGCCGGCGTGATCGTCTACCTGGAACGGCGGACCGCGCCGGTGACGGTGCAGGGCGACTACGACCCACGCGGCAGCGCGCTGTACTTCTTCGTCGGCTTCGCCGCGGTCGCCGTCCTGGGTGGCCTGTTCGCCGCGATGAAACCGGTACGCCGGCTGATCGGCCGGTTCCGCCCGGTCGCCGACCCGGCCCGGCGGCGCGGCGTGGCGGCCGCCACGGTGACCGCGCTGGCGCTCGTCGGGTCCACCGTGCTGGCGATGCTGGGCGGCGTGCTGATCGCGGCGAACGGGGACGGTCAGGTCGCGCCCGGCACCGGACTGGACTGGACCGTGCTGGCGGTCGGCACGGTGATGCTCGCCGGCACCAGCGCGTACGGGCGGCGCGGCGGCATCTTCGGCACCCTGTTCGCGGTCTGCCTGGTGGTGGTGTTCCTGGCCTGGACCGTGCCGCACGGCTGGACGGTCAGCCGGTGGGCGCTCGGCGGCGCCGTGCTCGGGGCCGGCCTGCTCGTCACTCGGCTGGTCGAGACGTTCGGCCGTCCCCGCCCGGCACCGCCGGGTCCGCTCGGCCCGGTCCGCCCGGCCCGGGACGGCGCGCTGAGCGGCGGCTGGACGATGACCCCGCCGCCCGAACCGGCCGACGCCTGGCCCTCGGTGCTCCCGGTACGCCAGCACGACACCCCCGTCGAGGCATGGGAGGCGCCGCGCTGGGACACCGAACCCCGGCGCTGGGACGCCGACGACCGCTGACCCCGGCGGTGGCCGTGCGTCCGGCGCGCCCGGACTGATCTCTCCGGTTAGGCTCGGCGGCATGACCGATACTCCTGCCCCCGGTGGCCGCACCTTCGACGAGCTCGACAAGCTCTCCACCGAGGAACTGCGCGAGCAGGCGTTCAACCTGGCGCGCGACCGCCGCGACGTGGGCTTCTTCTGGTCGGTCCTGCGGCACCTGCCCAACGCCGACGAGGCCGCCGCGCTGGACGGCGCGCCGAACTCGATCGGCCCGACCATCGACGAGGCGAACGCGCTCTGGCGTGAGCTGACCGGGCACGGCTACGACGAGTCCGCGCCGCTGCTGCGCGCCGCCTTCATCGACTACCTGATGAAGCACTGAGGTCGATGGCTGCCCGTCGGCCGACGGCGGCCGACCGGTTGCGCAGGTTTGCCCGGCGGGACCGGCCGGGAACTGACCGCCGCATGGCTCTGAGCAACCGCCCCCGCACCGTCCCCCGGTACGGCACGGCCGCCGGCACCGGCACGCTCGCCGCGTTCCTGCTCGTCGCCGTCGGCGGCAGTCCGTTGTACGTGGACTGGGCGCAGCGCGGCACCGACCCGACCGGCGCGGGTGGCTGGTTCCTGCGGCTGCTCGCCTGGCCGTCCTGGCGGTGGCAGGCCGACGAGGGCGTGTTCGCCACCAACCTGCGGGCGATCCTGTTGCTCGTGCTGGCGGCGGTCCTGCTGTACCTGCTGCCCGGCCCGCAGGTCGACCGCGTGACGTCCTCGGGCAGCCAGTTCCTCTCCGGCTGGGGCGCGTACGCGCTCGCGGGCGGGCTCAGTGCCCTGCTCGCCACGCTCCTCGGCCCGCACGGCTCGCTGTTCGCCGCGTTCCAGGCCGCCAGCACCGGCGTCACGTACGGCTTCTTCGCCGGCTGGATCGTCGGACTGGCCAGCCTCGGCGGCCGGGCCTGACCTCAGTCCACAGCACCGAGCGCCAGCACCCGGGTGCGGGTGAGCAGCCCCACCGCCCGGCCCTCCTCGGTCACCACCGCGTGCTCGGCGCCGGAGGTGAGCAGCGCGCCGAGCGCGTCGTACGCCGAGTCGCCGAGCGCGACGGTGGGCAGGCCGGTGCCGCCGTCGGCCGGGAGCGGGTCGAGCACCGCGCGGGTCACCGGCGTCACCGCGAGCCGCCGGATGCCCCGGTCGGCGCCGACGAACTCGCGGACGAAGTCCGAGGCGGGCGAGCCGAGCAGCGCGGCCGGTGTGTCGTACTGCTCCAGCCGGCCGCCCTCGGACAGCACCGCGATCCGGTCGCCCAGCCGGACCGCCTCGTCGAGGTCGTGGGTGACCAGCACGATCGTCTTGCGTACCTCGGCCTGCAACCGCAGGAACTCCTCCTGCAGGCGGGTCCGGACGATCGGGTCCACCGCCGAGAACGGCTCGTCCATCAGCAGCACCACCGGGTCGGCGGCGAGCGCCCGGGCCACGCCGACCCGCTGCCGCTGCCCGCCGGACAGCTCGTGCGGGTACCGCCTGCCGAACTGCGCCGGGTCCAGACCGACGAGTTCCAGCAGCTCGCCGACCCGGTCCCGGGTGCGCTGCCTGGGCCAGCCCAGCAGCCCCGGCACGGTCGCCACGTTCGCGGCGACGGTCTGGTGCGGGAACAGTCCGACGTTCTGGATGACGTACCCGATGCGGCGGCGCAGCGCCACCGGGTCGACCCGGGTGACGTCGTCGTCCCCGAGCAGGATCCGCCCGTCGGTCGGCTCGATCAGCCGGTTGATCATGCGCAGCACCGTCGACTTGCCGCAGCCGGACGGGCCGATCAGCACCACCAGTTCGCCGGCCGCGACCTCCAGGCTCAGCTCGCGTACCGCCTCGGTGCCGTCCGGGTAGCGCTTGCGGATGCGCTCCAGCGTGATCGACGCCGCGCCGCCTCCGGCGGCGCTTCCCGGGGTACCGTCCACGTGTGTCCCTCCACCTGAGCTACCGGGCCGACCCGGGTAATCCGTGGTTCTCCTGGCAGTACGTGCGGGACAACTCTGACACGATCCTCGCCGCGCTGCGGGAGCACACCTGGCTGACCGCCCGCGCCGTGGTGATCGCCGCGCTGGTGGCGCTGCCGCTGGCGGTGCTCGCGTACTGGTTCCGGTCGCTGTCGGCGCCGATCCTGGCGGTGACCGGGGTGCTCTACACCGTCCCGTCGCTGGCGTTGTTCGCGTTCCTCGCGCCGTACCTGGGCATCGGTGCGATCACCGTGCTCACCGTCGTCGCGCTGTACGCGCTGCTGGTGATCGTGCGCAACGCGCTGGCCGGGCTGAACCAGGTGCCGCCCGAGGTCCGCGAGGCCGCCGAGGGCATGGGGTACGGCAGGTGGGGCCGGCTGTTCCGGATCGAGCTGCCGCTGGCGCTGCCCGGCATCCTCACCGGCGTACGGCTGGCGACCGTGTCCACCGTCGCGCTCGTCACCGTCGGGGTGGTGGTCGGCCGGGGCGGGCTCGGGCAGCTCATCTTCGCGGGCTTCCAGAACAACTTCTACAAGGCGCAGATCATGGCCGGCACGGTGCTGTGCGTGCTGCTGGCGCTGGTGCTCGACCTGGTGCTGGCGGGCGTGGGCCGCCTGCTCACCCCCTGGCTGCGCGGGAGGTCCGCCCGGTGAACCCCGTCGAGCAGGCAGTGGTCTGGCTGAACGACCCGCTGAACTGGACCAACCCCGGCGGCGTGCTGGACCGCCTCGGCGAGCACCTGAGCATGTCCGCGCTGGCGGTGCTGCTGGGCTGCCTGGTGGCCTGGCCGATCGGGCTCTGGCTCGGGCACAGCGGCCGGGGCGGCGGGCTGGTCCTGCTGGTCTCCAACGTCACACTGGCGATCCCGACGCTGGCGCTGCTGACCATCCTGCCGCTGACGTTCCTCGGCTTCGGCCGCCCGGCCGTGGTGGTGGCGCTCGCGGTCTTCGCGATTCCGCCGCTGCTGGCGAACGCGTTCACCGGAGTGCGGCAGGCCGACCCGGAGGCCCGGGACGCGGCCCGGGGGATGGGCCTGTCCGGCGGGCAGGTGCTGCGCCGGGTGGAGCTGCCGCTCGCGGTGCCCTACCTGGCGGCCGGCTTCCGCACCGCGGCGGTGCAGGTGGTGGCCACCGCCGCGCTCGCCTCGTTCGTCAACGGCGGTGGGCTGGGCCAGATCATCCGGGCCGGGTTCGGGCTCGACATCGCCGCCGGCGGCGGCCAGATCATCGCCGGCGGGGTGCTGGTGGCCGGGTTGGCCCTGCTCGTCGAGGGGGTGCTCGCGCTGGTGGAGCGGGTGGTCACGCCCCGCCCGCTGCGTCGGGAACGTACGCGGGCGAACCGTCGGGCGACGGCGGCGACGACCGGCAGTTGAGCCGTCGGTGACGATCAGATGACGAAAACCGCTCCGAGTTTGTCGGTCGGGTCCGGAGGATATTGGCTGGAGTCGCGGGTGGCCGTCCGGATCGCCCGTCGGACACGCGGCCGGCCCGAGGGGGTCGCGCCGGGACACGGAAGGCGGGCACTGATGCGCGCGCGTACGACACTGGCCGCGGGGGCGCTCGGCGCACTCACCGCGGCTGTTCTCCTCACCGGCTGCGGCGACGCCGGCTCGTCCGGCACCGACGCGCCCGAGCAGGGCGCCTCGGGGGCGGGCTGTGCTCCGGTGGCCGGTGACCAGCTCGTCGTCCTGACCGACGACAAGAAGCTCCAGAACACCGACAACGTCATCCCGGCGATCAACGCGAAGGCGGCCACGCCGCAGCTCGTCGCCGCGCTGGACAAGGTCTCCGCGAAGCTCGACACCCCGAAGCTGATCCAGCTCAACCGGGCGGTCGACGTCGACCGCAAGACGCCCCAGGTCGCGGCGCAGGAGTTCGCCTCCGCAAACGGCGTGACCGACGGCATCGAGAAGGGCCCGGGCGGTCAGATCACCGTCGGTGCCGGCAACTTCAGCGAGAGCCAGACCATCGCCGAGCTGTACAAGATCGCGCTCACCGCGGCCGGCTACCAGGTCAAGGTGCAGACCATCGGCAACCGGGAGCTCTACGAGCCGGCCCTGGAGAAGGGCCAGATCCAGGTCGTCCCGGAGTACGCCGCCACCATGGCGGAGTTCCTCAACACCAAGGCCAACGGCAAGGACGCCCAGCCCGTCTCGTCCCCGGAGCTGGACAAGACCGTCGCGGCGCTGAAGACCGAGGGTGACAAGGCCGGCCTGGTCTTCGGCCAGCCGTCCCAGGCGCAGGACCAGAACGCGTTCGCGGTGACCAAGGCGTTCGCCGACAAGTACGGCGTGTCCACGCTCTCCGAGCTGGCCGCCAAGTGCTCCGGCCAGGCCACCGTGCTGGCCGGGCCGCCGGAGTGCCCGCAGCGGCCGAAGTGCCAGGCCGGTCTGGTCGAGGTGTACGACTTCAAGGCCGGCTCGTTCAGCTCGCTGGACGCGGGCGGCCCGCAGACCAAGAACGCGCTGAAGACCGGCTCGGCGAGCGTCGGCCTGGTCTTCTCCTCCGACGCGGCGCTGGCCACGAGCTGACGCGGCACCGCCGGCCGGCGCCACGTGTGCCGGCCGGCGGCACGGGTGGCCCGTTCGGCGGGCCGCTCATCGAGTGGCGCCGACCCGTTCCCCTCCGGTGGAACTCTCGGTACTCTGCTCAGCCATGCCAGCCTCGGTCGCGCCCGCCGACAAGAGCACGCCCACCCTGCTCACCGTCCTGTTCTGGGTCGGTGTGGGGCTGGCGCCCCTGGCCGCGCTCATCCTGCTGATCGCCGACGGAAACGGTTCGCTCCGGTTCGGCGCGGTCCTGGCGATCCTCGCGGTCGTGCTCATCGGCCTGTCCATCGCGTTGCGGCCGGACGGCGCTCCCGGGGGCGTGGCGTCCGAGGAGATGCGCGAGGAGCTGGCGCAGCTCCGGCGCGAGTTGCGGGCCGAGATCGTGGCCGCCGCCCAGCGCGGCAACCAGGCGCTCGACCAGGCACGACGGGCCGAGGAGGTGGCCGGCGCGGTACGGCACCGGCTCGACGCGGCCGCCGCCGGGCTGGCCTCCGCACCCGTGTCCGCCTCGGCGTCCCCCTCCGCGTCGGCGCCGGAGCGCCCGAGTGGCGCGGCGAGGGTGCCGGTCGCCGGCACGCCCGACGTCGGCCGGGCGCACCCGGCCGGCCGGGACGAGGACGAACCGGCGCGGGCCGGTCGGCACGACTCCGAGCCGGCGCGGGCCACCGCACGGCCGGACCGGCAGGCGAGCGGGGTGTACGGCGCGGCGCGGGTGTCCGAGCCGATGCCCAGGCCGGAGACCCGCCCGGTCGGCGTGGTCCACCACACCGAGACGGTGCACGTCACCACCCGGCACACGATCGTCGGCGGTGGTGAGCCGGCCGGAAGCCGGTACGGCGGATTCCCCGGCGGCTGGTCGGACGAGGAGCGGTCCCGGGGCACGGAGCCGGCCGGCCAGTGGCGCGCGGGCCATCGCGAACCGGGCCGGGACGACCGGGCAGGCCGTCGGGCCGGACCTGACGACGACGGCTGGGGCGCCGGGTCCGCCGACGGCGGGCCCTCGTGGACCGACCCCGGAGGTCCGGGTTCCGAGCATCCGTGGGCGGGCGTCGGCCGGGCCGCCGCCGGCGAACAGGGCTGGTCGGGGCCTTCAGCAGGCGAACCGGGCTGGTCCGGGCGTACCGCCGGGGAGCCGGCCTGGTCCGGGCCGTCAGCCGGGGAACCGGGCTGGTCGGGGCGTACCGCCGGGGGTGGATGGTCGACCGACCAGGGCCGCGCGGCGGCGGAGGAGCGGCGGCAGTGGTCCGGCGGTGGTGAGGACCGGGCAGGCCGGGCGGCGAGCACCTGGCCGGCGGCGGCGGGCGAAACGGCGGACCGGGCGAGCACCGACGGCGACCAGTGGTCCGAGATGCGTGCCGGCAATCGGTGGGCGGCGGTCCGCGACGACGGTGACGGCCGGGAGATCCGGCTCGGGGAACGGCGGGCCGCAGTGCACGCCGACGGCGGCGGCACCGAGTACCGGGTCGAGGATCGGTGGGCGTCGGTACGCGGCGGCAGGCCGGACGCGGGCGGGCCGGACGGAACCGGCGACCGCTGGTCCGGGGAGAGGGAGAGCCACCCGGCGCTGCCAGCCGGTGGGGTGCCGGTACCGGACGAGTGGCGGCCGCCGACGCAGCGCAGCGGCCAGCCGGAATGGCGTCAGCCGCCGCCCGAGTGGCACCGGCCCGAACCGGAGTGGACTCAGTCGGAACCGAACCGGCACCAGGCCGAACCGGAGTGGCGAACGCACCAGGTCGAGCCGGAATGGCGTCAACCGGACGCGCGGCAGCCAGAACCGGAGTGGCGTCAGCCGGAACCGCGGCAGACCGAGTCGCACTGGCGGCGGCCCGAGCCGGAATGGCGGCCGGCGGAACCGGAGTGGCGCAGCCCGGAGCACGGTGCGCACGGCCGGCCGTACCGGGACACCGCCGACCGCTGGCGCTGACCCCGCCGGCTACTTGTCGATGTCGCCCACCACGAAGAACATCGAGCCGAGGATGGCGATCAGGTCCGGCACCAGGCAGCCGGGCAGCAGCGACGACAGCGCCTGCACGTTGGCGTACGAGGCGGTGCGCAGCTTCATCCGCCACGGCGTCTTCTCGCCCCGGGACACCAGGTAGTAACCGTTGATGCCGAGCGGGTTCTCGGTCCAGGCGTACGTGTGCCCCTCCGGCGCCTTCAGCACCTTCGGCAGCCGGGTGTTCACCGGCCCGCTGATCCGGTCCACCCGGTCCAGGCACTGCTCGGCGAGGTCGAGCGAGACGTACACCTGGTCGAGCAGCACCTCGAACCGGGCGTGACAGTCACCGGCGGTCTTCGTCACCACCGGCACGTCGAGCTGGTCGTAGGCCAGGTACGGCTCGTCGCGACGCAGGTCGAGGTCGAGCCCGGAAGCGCGGGCGACCGGCCCGGACGCGCCGAACGCGGCGGCGTCGGCGGCGGAGAGCACACCGACCCCGACGGTACGGGCCAGGAAGATCTCGTTGCGCCGGATCAAGTTGTCCAGGTCCGGCATCCGGCGGCGTACCTCGGCGATGGCGGCGCGGGCACGCCCGGTCCAGCCGGACGGCACCTCCTCCTTCAGGCCGCCGACCCGGTTGAACATGTAGTGGATCCGGCCGCCGGAGACCTCCTCCATCACCGCCTGGATGGTCTCCCGTTCCCGGAACGCGTAGAACATCGGCGTGATCGCGCCGATCTCCAGCGGGTACGAGCCGAGGAACATCAGGTGGTTGAGCACCCGGTTCAGCTCGGCCAGCACCATCCGCAGCCAGGTGGCGCGCTCCGGCACCTCCATGCCCATCAGCCGCTCGACGGCGAGCACCACGCCCAGCTCGTTGGAGAACGCCGACAGCCAGTCGTGCCGGTTCGCCAGCACGATGATCTGCCGGTAGTCGCGTACCTCGAAGAGCTTCTCCGCCCCCCGGTGCATGTAGCCGACGATCGGTTCGGCGGCGACCACCCGCTCCCCGTCGAGCACCAGCTTCAGCCGCAGCACGCCGTGCGTCGAGGGGTGCTGCGGCCCGATGTTGAGCACCATGTCGGTGCCGAGCTGCTCACCGCCGGCGCCGGTACCGACTGTCAGCTCGCGGAGGTCGGCGGCGTCCGTGGTCATGCCCGTCATCGTGCCACGACCGCGTCGAGCGCGACGCCGACCGGCTGCCGCAGCCACAGGTGCCCGCCGAGCCCGGCCGGGTCGGTCAGCTCCGCCGCCGCCGACGCCGCGGCGAGCGCCCGCAGGTAGCCGGCCGGGTCGCGGGAGGCCAGGCTCAGCGGCGGTCGCCCGCCGTCGGCCCCGAGCGCCCGCAGCGCCTCCCGCTGAGAGACCAGGGAGTACGCGCACCGCGCGACCCGCTCACCGGCGGAGGCGACCGAGTCCATGGCGACGTGCGCCGTCACGTCGCACGACCCGTCCGGGACCGGCGGCACCTGCCGCCCACCCCGATACCCGGTCAACGTCCCGTCCGGGGGACGCGAGTCCCGCAGATGCCCGTAGTCCACCGCAAGCGCCAGCCCGCGCGTCACCTTCCCCACAGCCCCGGCCCAGGCCAGATCCCGTCCCGACCCGATCTCCGCCCTCCCGCCGCCCTGCCCGGCGTCGGTGATCAAGGAGTTCGTGTCCCGATCCGGGCCCTCCGCAGCCACAAACTCCTTGATCACCGGGGTGGGAGCGGGGGTGGGGACCGGGGGGAGGGTGGGGGGCCACCAGGTGGTCAGCCAGGTGGTGTCGGTGGGGGTAGGGGGCGGGCCCATCGTCTCCTCGCCGGTCTTCGGGTTCACCAGGAGGAGGCGCCAGCCCTCGGGGGTGGGGACTGCCACGTCCACGGGGACGTTGTCCAGCCATTCCGTCGCCACGAGCAGGCCGGTGATGCCGTCGGGGATGTCGGTGCGCCAGTCGATCTCCGGGGGCAGGTCCGGCGGGCGGGCGGCCCGTTCCACAGCCACCGGGTGGAGCCGGGCGGCCAGCTCGGGTGCGGCCTGGGCCAGCAGCGCCCGGAGCAGTTCGCCCCGGCCCGCGCCCACGTCCACCACGTCCAGCCGGTCCGGGTGCCCCAGCGCCGCGTCCACCGTGCCGAGCTGCCGCAGCACGCAGGCGGTGAAGACGGGCGAGGCGTGCACGCTCGTGCGGAAGTGCGCGGCGGGCCCGGCGCCCGAGACGAAGAAGCCGTCCGGCCCGTACAGCGCCCGCTCCATCGCGTCGCACCAGCGCAGCGGGGAGGTCACCGGGCCGACCCTACGGGACGTACCCGAACGAGCGGTTTGCCCGCCAGCGCAGCAGCCGCTTCCGGCGGTCGGTGAAGGTTTTCACACCTCCTTGTTCCGGGTCTGTCACCCGGGCGCATACTTGCCATCGACCGGTACCCCCTTCGAGGACTGGATCGCCGCCATGAGCGCACCGCTGCGCCCCCGGGCCACCGCTGCCCCGCTCGTCTTCCCGCGTACCCTCGCCGTCGGCGTCCTCGGCGCCGGCCGGGTCGGCGCCGTGCTGGGCGCGGCCCTCGCCGCTGCCGGTCACCGGGTGGTCGCCGCGTCCGGTGCCTCGGGCGCGACGAAGGCCCGGCTGGCGCTGCTGCTGCCGCAGACCCCGCACCGTTCCGCGTCCGCCGTGGCGCGCGCCGCCGCCGACCTGCTGATCGTCGCGGTCCCGGACGACGCGCTCGCGGGCGTGGTCGCGGACCTGGCCGCGAGCGGCGCGCTGCGCCCCGGCCAGGTGGTGGCGCACACGTCCGGCGCGCACGGGCTCGCCGCGCTGGCCCCGGCCGTCGAGGCGGGCGCCCGGCCGCTCGCGCTGCACCCCGCGATGACCTTCACCGGTACGCCGGACGACCTGTCCCGCCTGCCCGGCATCTCCTACGGGGTGACCGCCCCGGCCGAGCTGCGCCCGTTCGCGGCCCGGCTGGTGGCCGACCTGGGCGGCGTACCGGAGTGGGTCGGTGAGAACGACCGCCCGCTCTACCACGCGGCTCTCGCGCACGGCGCGAACCACCTGGTGACGCTCGTCAACGAGGCCGCCGACCGGCTGCGCGACGCCGGGGTGGAGCGGCCGGAGAAGGTGCTCGCCCCGCTGCTGCGGGCCGCGCTGGAGAACGCGCTGCGGCTGGGCGACGACGCGCTCACCGGCCCGGTGTCGCGCGGTGACGCGGGCACCGTACGCCGGCATCTGGACCGGCTGGCGCGGACCGCGCCGGAATCCGTACCCGCGTATCTGGCGTTGGCACGACGGACGGCGGATCGTGCCGTCGCGGTCGGCCGCCTTCGCCCGGCGGACGCGGCCGCACTGCGCAACGTGCTCGACGGAATCGAGGTGGCGGCCTGATGGCCGAGGTGCTGCACACGCGCAAGGAACTGGCGGCGGCCCGCGAGGCGATGGCCGGCCCGGTCGGCGTGGTGATGACCATGGGCGCGCTGCACGCCGGGCACGAGGCGCTGCTGCGGGCCGCCCGCGAGCGCGCCGGCCACGTCATCGTCACGATCTTCGTGAACCCGCTGCAGTTCGGCCCGAACGAGGACTTCGACCGCTACCCGCGCACGCTCGACACCGACCTGGAGATCTGCCGCCGGGCAGGGGTGGACGTGGTGTTCGCGCCCTCGGTGACCGAGATGTACCCGGAGGGCCGCCCGGCCGTGCGGCTCGACCCGGGTCCGCTCGGCGAGGACCTGGAGGGCCTGAGCCGTCCCGGCTTCTTCCACGGCGTGCTCACAGTGGTCATGAAGCTGCTCCAGCTCACCCGCCCGGACCTGGCGTTCTTCGGCGAGAAGGACTACCAGCAGCTCACCCTGGTCCGCCGGATGGTCCGCGACCTCGACGTGCCGGCCGAGATCGTCGGCGTGCCGACCGTACGGGAACCGGACGGGCTGGCCATGTCCAGCCGTAACCGGTACCTGTCGGCGGCCGAGCGGGAGACCGCGCTGAGCCTGTCCGCCGCGTTGCGGGCCGGCGCGACGGCGGCCGAGCGGGGTGAGGACGCGGGCGCGGTGCTTGCCGCCGCGCACCGGGCCTTCGACGCGCCGGACGCCCGCCTGGACTACCTGGTGCTCACCGACGCCGAGCTGGAACCGGGCCCGGTCGCCGGTCCGGCCCGGCTGCTGATCGCGGCCTGGGTCGGCGCCACCCGTCTGATCGACAACACGGCGATCCACCTCGCGCCGCGTCCCTGAACCCCACCACGAATGCGGAAAGGCACCCCGATGCTGCGGACCATGCTCAAGTCGAAGATCCATCGGGCCACCGTGACCCAGGCCGACCTGCACTACGTCGGCTCGGTGACTGTGGACGAGGACCTGCTCGACGCGGCGGACCTGATCCCCGGCGAGCAGGTCGCGATCGTGGACATCACAAACGGCGCCCGGCTGGAGACGTACGTGATCCCGGGGCGGCGGGGCAGCGGGGTGATCGGCATCAACGGCGCCGCCGCGCACCTGGTGCACCCCGGTGACCTGGTCATCCTGATCTCGTACGGGCAGATGGACGACGCCGAGGCCCGCGCGTACCGCCCGAAGGTGGTGCACGTGGACGCGGAGAACAAGGTCGTCGACCTCTCCGCCGACCCGGCGACCGCGGCCCCCGGCACCGCAGGCGCCCCCGTCCCCAACCCCCTCGCCGCCGCCCACAGCTGACCCTCCCGGCCGCGGGCGGGGCGCAAGGGCGGGGAACGCGGTCTGTCACCGGAAGGTCATTTTCGGCTACCCTGGGCGGACCGTCGGGGATCGACGGTCGTCGGCTGGGGGAGGCCGCGATGCGCCGTGCGATGAGCTTCCTGGTCGCCGCGATGGTCGCGAGCGCCGCCCTGACCGGCTGTGCCGGAACCGGCGGGCTGGACGGCGACCTCACCGACGACTGGGCCGCGATGGCCGCACCCGGGCCGTTCACCCCGGCGGCCGGGGTCTGCCAGGTCGCCGACTTCACTCCGAGCGTCGGCCTGGCCGCGTACGCGCCGGTCGGCTGCGAGCTGCCGCACCGGGTGGAGACCGTGCACGTCGGGGCCTTCACCGCCGACCGGCCCACCCCGCCGCCGCTCGCCTCGCCCGAGCTGCGTACCGCGTTCGCCGACTGCGACAAGCGGGCCGCCGGGTACGTGGGTGACGACTGGCGCGCCGGGCGGCTCCGGCTCGCGGTGGCGGTGCCGACGGGCACCGGCTGGACGGCGGGCTCCCGTTGGTACCGGTGCGACCTGTCCGAGCTGACCACGGTCGAGGCGGCGGCCACCGTGGTCACCCGGACGGGCAGCCTGCGCGACGCGCTCAAGGCGCACTCCCCGCTGCGGCTGGGCTGCCAGCGTTCGGTACGGGACACGAACCGCGTGGAGCGGCTCAACCCGGTCGACTGCGCTGTCGCGCACGACGCCGAGTTCGTCGGCGTGTGGGCCGCGCCGGACCGCCCGTACCCGAAGAAGCCCGAGGACTGGGTCCCGCTCTACGACGGCTGCTTCGGTGTGATCGCCCGGTACGCCGGGGTGCCCGCCGACGGGCTGCTGCGCTACCGCAGCGACGTGGTGGTCCGTCCGCCCGCTGCCGGTCGCTGGGCGGTCGGCGACCGGGGAGTGCGCTGCTACCTGTGGCTCAGCGACCGGACGGTGACCACCTCACTGAAGGGCGCCGGACCGGCCGGCCTGCCGCGCCGGACGAGGTAGCGGACCGCACTCGTCACGCCCCCCGCGCCCGAGCCGAGTTCGCTTCGGGTTGACTGTGCTCATGGACCTACCGACCGTCGACCTGCCGGCGCTGCCCCGGCTGCTCGCCGCGCCCGCCCCCGGCTGGGTGGAGACGACAGACGTGATCGTGGTCGGCTCCGGCGTGGCCGGGCTGACCGCCGCGCTGCACCTGCGCGAGGCCGGCCTGCACGTCACGGTGGTCACCAAGGTCGACATGGACGAGGGCTCGACCCGCTGGGCGCAGGGCGGGATCGCCGCCGTGCTGGACCCGGCGGACACGCCGGACGCGCACGCGTACGACACGGAGGTCGCCGGCGTCGGCCTGTGCGACCCGGCGGCGGTCCGCGCACTGGTGGCCGAGGGCCCGACCCGGCTGCGCGAGTTGATGCGGATCGGGGCGGAGTTCGACCGCAACCCGGACGGCTCGCTGATGCTGACCCGGGAGGGCGGCCACCGGGCCGACCGGATCGTGCACGCGGGCGGCGACGCCACCGGCGCGGAGGTGCAGCGGGCGCTGCACGACGCGGTCCGCCGCGACCCGTGGATCCGGCTGGTCGAGCACGCGCTGGTGCTGGACCTGCTGCGCGCACCGGGCGACGGACCGGACGGGCTCGGCCCGGCCTGCGGCATCACGCTGCACGTGCTCGGCGAGGGCAGCGAGGACGGCGTCGGCGCCATCCTCGGCCGCGCGGTGGTGCTGGCCACCGGCGGCATGGGGCAGATCTTCGCCGCCACCACCAACCCGGCGGTCTCCACCGGGGACGGGGTGGCGCTGGCGTTGCGCGCGGGCGCGGCGGTCACCGACGTGGAGTTCGTCCAGTTCCACCCGACCGCGCTGATCGTGCCGCCCGGCGGTCCGGGTGCGGGGCTGGCCCAGCAGCCGCTGGTCTCCGAGGCGCTGCGCGGCGAGGGCGCCCACCTGGTCGACGGCGACGGCAAGCGGTTCATGGTCGGCCAGCACGAACTGGCCGAGCTGGCGCCGCGCGACGTGGTCGCGAAGGGCATCCACCGGGTGCTCCTCGCGTCCGGCGCGGACCACGTGTTCCTGGACGCCCGCCACCTGGGCGGCGACTTCCTGGCCCGGCGGTTCCCCACCATCGTGGCGTCCTGCCTGGCCATCGGCGTGGACCCGGCGACCGACCTGATCCCGGTCGCGCCGGCCGCGCACTACGCCTCCGGCGGCGTCCGGACGGACCTGCGCGGCCGTACCTCCATCCCCGGCCTGTACGCCTGCGGCGAGGTCGCCTGCACCGGCGTGCACGGCGCGAACCGGCTGGCCAGCAACTCGCTGCTGGAAGGGCTGGTCTTCTCCCGCCGGATCGCCGAGGACATCGCCGCCGGGCTGCCCGAGCAGGCCCGCCCGGCGGAGACCGGCGCCTGGGTGGGCGGTCCTGGCGCGCTGGTGCCGGCGTCCGGCACGGCGGAGCTGCAACGGGCGATGACGCGGGGTGCTGGCGTGCTCCGCTCGGCGGACACGCTGGAAGCCACCGCCGCCACGCTCACCGGGCTGGGCGCGGGCCGGGGCGTGCCGCGTACCGCCGACTGGGAGGCGACGAACCTGCTGACTGTGGCGTCGACGCTGGTCGCTGCCGCGTACGCGCGCCAGGAGACGCGGGGCTGCCACTGGCGGGAGGACTTCCCGACGGCCGACGAGCGGTGGCTGGGCCACCTGGTGGCCGAGGTGGGCACGGACGGCATTGTGGCCGAGCGCTGGGAGGAGAAGCACTCATGAGGGAGCCGACGGAGCGGGCGCTGCGGGACGGCGGCCTGGACCCGGAGCGGGTCCGGCACGTCGTCGTCGACACGCTGCACGAGGATCTCGGACCCGACTTCCTCGACGTGACGAGCGTGGCCACCATCCCGGACGAGCAGCACGACACGGCCGACCTGGTGGCGCGCGCCGACGGCGTGGTGGCCGGGCTGCCGGTCGCCGCCGCCGTGTTCGAGCTGGTCGGCGAGGTGACCGGCGCGGGGCGTACGGTCGAGGTCTCGCTCGTGGCTCACGACGGGCAGCGGGTGGCGCGCGGCGACGTGCTGGCTACCGTGACCGGGCCGACCCGGCTGCTGCTGACCGCCGAGCGGACGGCGTTGAACCTGCTGTCCCGCATGTCCGGGGTGGCGACGCACACCCGGGCCTGGGCCGACGCGCTGGCCGGCACGAAGGCGATGGTGCTGGACACCCGCAAGACCACGCCGGGCCTGCGGGCACTGGAGAAGTACGCGGTCCGGGCCGGCGGCGGCACCAACAAGCGGATGGGCCTGTACGACGTCGCCATGATCAAGGACAACCACAAGGTCGCGGCGGGCGGGATCGGTGCCGCGTTCCGCCGGGTCCGGGAGGCGTTCCCCGACGTCGCGGTGCAGGTCGAGGTGGACACGCCGGCCGAGGCGGTGGAGGCGGTCGAGGCGGGGGCCCGGTTCCTGCTGCTGGACAACATGACGCCGGCGCAGTTGCGCGAGGTGGTGGCGTCGGTGGGCGACCGGGCGGAGCTGGAGGCCACCGGCGGGCTGACGCTGCCGATGGCCGCCGAGTACGGCGCGACGGGCGTCGACTTCCTCTCCGTCGGCGCGCTCACCCACTCCTCACCGATCCTGGACATCGCCCTCGACCTGCGTGACGTCTAGGCTGCCGCTGTGCTGCTCTGCATCGACATTGGAAACACGAACACCGTGCTGGCGACCTTCGACGGCGACAAGCTGGTGCATTCGTGGCGGATCAAGACCGACGCCCGTTCCACAGCGGACGAGCTGGGTCTGATGTTCCGCGGCCTGCTCGCCGGGGACGCCGTGGAGATCACCGGCGTGGCCGCCTGCTCGACCGTGCCGGCCGCGCTGCGCTCGCTGCGCACCATGCTCGACAGGTACTACGCCGACCTGCCCAGCGTGATCGTCGAGCCGGGCGTCCGGACGGGCGTGCAGCTCGCCATCGACAACCCGAAGGAGGTGGGCGCGGACCGGGTGGTGAACACGCTGGCCGCGTACACGCTCTACGGCGGGCCGTCGATCGTCGTGGACTTCGGCACCACCACGAACTTCGACCTGGTCAGCAGCCGGGGGGAGTTCCTCGGCGGCGCGTTCGCGCCCGGCATCGAGATCTCCTTCGACGCGCTGGCCGCCCGCGCCGCCCAGCTGCGCAAGGTGGAGGCGACCCGTCCGCGTTCGGTGATCGGCAAGAACACCGTCGAGTGCCTCCAGGCCGGGCTGTACTTCGGCTTCGCCGGGCAGGTGGACCGGATCGTCGAGCGGATGTCCGAGGAACTGGGCGGCGTCAAGGCGGTCATCGCCACCGGCGGCCTGGCCTCGCTGGTGCTCGGCGAGTGCCACACCATCACCCACCACGAGCCGATGATCACGCTGATCGGCCTGCGGATGGTCTACGACCGCAACGTCTGAGGTGCAAGGAAGGGCCCCCTGTTAACGCCTCCGGTAGAGGAGGGGCCCCTTCTTAACGCCGGCGCGCCCGGAGCACCATCGTGCGGTACGGCAGCTCGACCGTCTCCCGGCCGGCCAGGTCGGGGTGGCCGGCGAACAGCTCCGCCAGCTCCGCGTCGACCCGTCGCCGCTCGTCCGCGTCGGCGGTCAGCCAGAACGAGCGGGTGTGCAGCATGCCCACCACCTCGTCCGGCGTCAGTGTGGTGGCGTGCGCGAACTCGCCCACCTCGACAGCGGTGAAGGCGGCGCCGAAGTCCGCGTACCGCTGGGTCACGTCGCCCGCGTTGTCGCCGAGGTGGGCGATCCGGGTCAGCTCCGCCACCCAGCCGACCCGCTCGTCCCGGATGTTCCAGACCGGCGCGAACGTGCCGCCCGGGCGCAGCACCCGGGCCACCTCGGCGTGCGCCCGCTCCCTGTCGAACCAGTGGTAGGCCTGCCCGGCCAGCACCGCGTCCGCCGACCCGTCCGGCAGCGGCACCGCCTCGGCGCTGCCGGCCAGCGCCGTCGCACCCGGCGTCGCGGCGGCCAGTTGCGCCCGCATCCCCGGATCAGGTTCCACGGGTACGACCTGAGCCACCGGCCCGGTCAGCGCCAGGAGCCCGCGGGTGAGGATGCCGGTGCCGGCGCCGAGGTCCACCACCCGGGCGTCGTGCAGCCCGTCCAGCGCCCAGCGCAGCGCGGCCTCCGGATAGCGGGGACGGAACCGGTCGTAATCGGCCGCGGCGGCGCCGAACGAGAGGGCCGCAGTGGGGTCGGTCATGGCGGGCAGGTTATCCCGTAACGGCCGCCACGGCGCTTGAGTACGCTCATGTGCTGACCCCGCCGATGTCCCCAAGGCCTGAGGAAGCGTGCCGTGACCGAGCAGAACGCCCTGCCAACAGACCCCGCCGACGACCTTCCGGAGCAGATGAAGGTCCGCCGGGAGAAGCGGGACCGGATGCTCGCCGAGGGCGTCGAGCCGTACCCGGTGGGTTTCCCGCGCACCACGACGCTCGCGCGGCTGCGCGAGCGCTACGGCGACCTGCCCACCGACACCGCCACCGGCGACCGGGTCTCGGTCACCGGCCGGGTGATCTTCATTCGCAACACCGGCAAGCTCTGCTTCGCGACCCTGCGGGACGGTGACGGCACCGAGGTCCAGGCGATGCTCTCGCTGGACCGGGTCGGCGCCGAGCGGCTGGGGGACTGGAAGCGCCTGGTCGACCTGGGCGACCACGTCGGCGTGACCGGCGAGGTGATCACCAGCCGGCGCGGCGAGCTGTCCGTTCTCGCCGAGGAGTGGGCGGTGACCGCGAAGGCGCTGCGTCCGCTGCCGGTGGCGCACAAGCCGCTCAGCGAGGAGTCCCGGGTCCGTCAGCGCTACGTGGACCTGGTGGTCCGGCCGCAGGCGCGGCAGATGGTCCGTACCCGGGCCACCGCCGTCCGCAGTCTGCGCGACACCCTGCACGGGCAGGACTTCATCGAGGTCGAGACGCCGATGCTGCAACTGCTGCACGGCGGGGCGGCGGCACGCCCATTCGTGACCCACAGCAATGCGCTCGACACGGATCTGTATCTGCGAATCGCGCCGGAACTGTTTCTCAAGCGCGCGGTGGTCGGTGGCGTCGACCGCGTCTTCGAGATCAACCGCAACTTCCGTAATGAGGGCATCGACTCTTCGCACTCGCCCGAGTTCGCGATGCTGGAGGCGTACCAGGCGTACGGCGACTACCACACGATGGCGGAGCTGACCCGAAATCTGGTACAGCAGGCCGCAGTGGCGGTCGCCGGCTCGACGGTGGTGACGCACGCCGACGGGCGTGAGTTCGATCTGGGCGGCGAGTGGCGGTCGGTGTCGCTGTTCGGTGTTCTTTCCGAAGCGCTCGGTGAGGAGGTCACCGTCCGCACCGAAAGGGCACGCCTGGTCGAGTACGCGGACAAGGTCGGTCTCTCCGTCGACCCGAAGTGGGGACCGGGCAAGCTGGCCGAGGAGTTGTTCGAGGAACTGGTCGTGCCGTCGCTTCAGGCGCCGACGTTCGTCATGGACTACCCGGAGGAGACCAGCCCGCTGACCCGGGCCCACCGCAGCGAGCCGGGCCTGGCCGAGAAGTGGGACCTCTACGTGCTCGGATTCGAGCTGGGCACCGCGTACTCGGAGCTGGTGGACCCGGTCGTGCAGCGGGAGCGGCTGGTGGCCCAGGCGCAGCTCGCGGCGCGTGGGGACGACGAGGCGATGCGACTGGACGAGGATTTTCTCCGAGCGATGGAGTATGGAATGCCGCCGTCCGGTGGCATGGGAATGGGAATCGACCGGCTGCTGATGGCACTGACGGGGCTCGGAATTCGGGAAACGATCCTGTTCCCGTTGGTCCGGCCCGAGTAGGCGCTCGCCCGCAAGCCTTCTCCGGCTCGTTACCCGATCCTATTGACGGAACAAGCGCCGGACGGGTTATTGTGCTCGGAGTATTGCAGGAGTACAACCCTGCTCGAAAGGAATGTGGGACGTGGCCAAGCAGATCATTCACAAGCTGGTCGATGACCTGGACGGCGGGGACGCTGACGAGACCGTCAAGTTCGCGCTCGACGGTGTGCAGTACGAGATCGACCTCTCCGCATCCAACGCCGGTAAATTGCGTGACGTATTCGCGCCGTACATCGCGAACGGAACGAAGGTCGGTCGCGGGGGTGTGGTCGTGGGTGGCCGTGCCGCTCGTGGCCGGGGCGGCGCGACCGCCGACCGCGAGCAGAACCGGGCCATCCGCGAATGGGCCAAGAAGGCCGGCAAGGACATCTCCGACCGGGGCCGGATCCCGCAGGAGATCGTGGACGAGTACCACGCGAAGGCGGGGCACTGACCCGACCTCGTCACGGGCGACGCGACGCCGGACCGGAGTGCGACTCCGGGCCGGCGTCGCCGTTTCCGGTCCGCGGTCACGGTCGGACCGCGCCGTACCGGTCCCGTCGTCCCTGTGCCGGATGTCCGGTCCGGCCCACAGTGCCGCCCTCGATGGCGGCGGCAGGGAAGAAAACCCCGCCGGGGACGGTTGTCCACAGGCGGTGGAGACTTCATCCACAGGCTGTGGACGGCCCGGCGGACGCATCGGTTGCCGCCTCCGGTCCACTCGACCGGCCGTTCGGGTGCCGGTCGAATTTCGCTCTGCGCGTACAGGCAGGGGCCCCGGAACACCTCCTGAGCGTGGACGGTTGTCAGAAACGACGTCGGAACGGTCATTCGCGGGGGCACACGACCTCAGCGGAGACGGTCCGCGGCGATAGAGTAAGGAGGCACGGACGCCCGTCCCGGACGTCCGCGCACCGGCCCCGCCGAGATCTGACCATCAAGGCGCACGGCACGTGAGGAGCACGAGGGCATGTTCGAGCGGTTCACCGACCGAGCGCGACGGGTTGTCGTCCTGGCCCAAGAAGAGGCCCGGATGCTCAACCACAACTACATCGGTACGGAACACATCCTGCTGGGCCTGATCCACGAGGGTGAGGGTGTCGCGGCAAAGGCCCTGGAGAGCCTCGGCATCTCCCTGGAGGGCGTGCGTCAGCAGGTCGAGGAGATCATCGGCCAGGGCCAGCAGGCGCCGAGCGGGCACATCCCGTTCACGCCGCGGGCCAAGAAGGTGCTGGAGCTGTCGCTGCGCGAGGCGCTGCAGCTCGGCCACAACTACATCGGCACCGAGCACATCCTGCTCGGCCTGATCCGCGAGGGCGAGGGCGTCGCCGCCCAGGTCCTGGTGAAGCTGGGCGCCGACCTGAACCGGGTCCGCCAGCAGGTCATCCAGCTGCTCTCCGGCTACCAGGGCAAGGAGCCGGCCGCCGCCGGTGCCGCGCCGGGTGAGGCCGCGCCGTCGACCAGCCTCGTGCTGGACCAGTTCGGCCGCAACCTGACCCAGGCCGCCCGCGAGGGCAAGCTCGACCCGGTCATCGGGCGGGAGAAGGAGATCGAGCGGGTCATGCAGGTGCTGTCCCGCCGCACCAAGAACAACCCGGTGCTGATCGGTGAGCCCGGCGTCGGCAAGACCGCCGTGGTGGAGGGCCTGTCCCAGAAGATCATCAAGGGCGAGGTGCCCGAGACGCTGAAGGACAAGCAGCTCTACACGCTCGACCTCGGTGCCCTGGTCGCCGGTTCCCGCTACCGCGGTGACTTCGAGGAGCGCCTGAAGAAGGTGCTCAAGGAGATCCGCACCCGCGGCGACATCATCCTGTTCATCGACGAGATCCACACGCTCGTCGGTGCGGGCGCGGCCGAGGGCGCGATCGACGCCGCCAGCATCCTCAAGCCGATGCTGGCCCGTGGTGAGCTGCAGACCATCGGCGCCACCACGCTCGACGAGTACCGCAAGCACCTGGAGAAGGACGCCGCTCTGGAGCGTCGTTTCCAGCCGATCCAGGTGGGTGAGCCGTCGCTGGCCCACACCATCGAGATCCTCAAGGGCCTGCGGGACCGCTACGAGGCGCACCACCGCGTCTCCATCACCGACGCCGCCCTGGTCGCCGCCGCGACGCTCGCCGACCGGTACATCTCCGACCGGTTCCTGCCGGACAAGGCGATCGACCTGATCGACGAGGCGGGCGCCCGGATGCGGATCCGCCGGATGACCGCGCCGCCGGACCTGCGCGACTTCGACGAGCGCATCGCCCAGGTGCGCCGCGACAAGGAGTCCGCGATCGACGCGCAGGACTTCGAGCGGGCCGCGCAGCTGCGTGACACCGAGAAGCAGCTGCTGGGCCAGAAGGCGCAGCGGGAGAAGGAGTGGAAGGCCGGTGACCTGGACGTCGTCAGCGAGGTCGACGACGAGCAGATCGCCGAGGTGCTCGGCAACTGGACCGGCATCCCGGTCTACAAGCTGACCGAGGAGGAGACCTCGCGCCTGCTGCGCATGGAGGACGAGCTGCACAAGCGCGTCATCGGCCAGGAGGACGCGGTCAAGGCGGTCTCGAAGGCGATCCGGCGTACCCGGGCCGGCCTGAAGGACCCGAAGCGCCCGTCCGGCTCGTTCATCTTCGCCGGCCCGTCCGGCGTCGGTAAGACCGAGCTGTCCAAGGCGCTCGCCGAGTTCCTGTTCGGCAGCGAGGACGCCCTCATCCAGCTCGACATGTCGGAGTTCCACGACCGGTACACCGTGTCCCGGCTCGTCGGTGCCCCTCCCGGCTACGTCGGCTACGACGAGGGCGGGCAGCTGACCGAGAAGGTGCGTCGCCGGCCGTTCTCGGTGGTCCTCTTCGACGAGATCGAGAAGGCCCACCCGGACGTGTTCAACACGCTCCTCCAGATCCTGGAGGACGGGCGCCTCACCGACGGCCAGGGCCGGATCGTGGACTTCAAGAACACGGTCATCATCCTGACCACCAACCTCGGTACGCGCGACGTCGCCAAGGCGGTCTCGCTGGGCTTCCAGGCCTCTGAGGACTCCGAGTCGAACTACGACCGGATGAAGCAGAAGGTCAACGACGAGCTCAAGCAGCACTTCCGGCCCGAGTTCCTGAACCGGATCGACGACACCATCGTCTTCCACCAGCTGCGCGAGACCGAGATCCTCTCGATCGTCGACATCATGATCCAGCGCATCGAGACCCAGTTGCGCAACAAGGACATGGGCCTGGAGCTGACCGACAACGCGAAGAAGTACCTCGCGAAGAAGGGCTTCGACCCGGTGCTGGGCGCGCGGCCGCTGCGCCGCACGATCCAGCGCGACATCGAGGACAACCTGTCCGAGCGGATCCTGTTCAACGAGCTGACCCCGGGTCAGATCGTGGTCGTGGACTGCGAGGGCGACCCGGAGAACATCGACAAGTCCAAGCTCGTCTTCCGCGGTGCGGACCGGCCGGACGCCGTGCCGGACGCGGTCCCGGCGGACCTCGGCGGCACCGCCGCCACGGGCGCTGACGACGCCGCGTAGGTCAGCACAGTTCGAGGGCGACGGCCCCGGTAGGCGAAAGCCACCGGGGCCGTCGCCTTTCCGTGCCCACCCACCACGCCCTCCTCGCTCCAGCCCCGCCGTGGTCGATCATGAGGTTGACCGCACTTGGCGCCCGATTGGTCGCCGCTAACTTCATGATCAACGGGGCGAGCCGAGGGCGGGCGGAGGCGGAGGCGGGGCGGGGTCAGGGGAGGGGGAGGGGGACGGCAGGGCCGTCGCCGGCCAGGCGGAAGGACTCCTCGCCCACCGGTTCCACCAGGCCGTCGGTGACCAGGCCGGCCAGCGCCCGCGCCCGCTGCACGTCGTCGTGCCACACCTGGTCCAGTCGCTGGTGCGGCACCGGGCCGGTGGACTCCCGCAGCACCGCGAGCAGTAGTCCGCGTACCTGCCGGTCGGTGCCGGCGTAGCGCTGCGGCCGGCGGGTCGGTCCCGTGGGGGCGGCCTGCCCGGAGGCCCGCCAGGCGCAGCTCGACTCGACCGGGCAGATCGCGCAGCGCGGCGCGCGGGCGGTGCAGACGACGGCACCGAGTTCCATGAACGCGGCGCTGGCGAGCGCGGCGGCGGCCGGCTCGACCGGCAGCAGTTCCTCGGTGGCGACCAGGTCGGCGGGACGGGTGGTGGGGCCGGCGTCGGGTTCACCGGCGATCGCCCGGCACACCACGCGCCGAACGTTCGTGTCGACCACCGGGTGCCGCTGCCCGTACGCGAACGCGGCGACCGCGCGGGCCGTGTACGTGCCGACACCGGGTAGCGCCAGCAGTTGGTCGAGCCGGTCGGGCACCACGCCGCCGTGGCGTTCCACGATCGCCACCGCGCACTCGCGCAGGCGTACCGCCCGGCGGGGGTAGCCGAGCCGCCCCCACATCCGGATCGCCTCGGCCGGGGTGTCCTCGGCGAGCGCGCGCGGGTCGGGCCAGCGGGCCAGCCACGCCTCCCACGCGGGCACCACGCGGACCACGGGGGTCTGCTGGAGCATGACCTCGCTGACCAGGATCGCCCAGGCGCCGATGCCCGGCTTGCGCCAGGGCAGGTCGCGGGCGTTGCGCTCGTACCACCGGCTGACCTGGGTGGCGAATGTGGGATCGGACATCGCGTCGCCGATCATGTCACGGCTGTCTTTCCCGCAGGTTGGGCGGGCCGGGTGGCCGGGCGCGATCGATCATGGGCGACGGGGCAGAATGTCCGAATGAACGAGCTCGCGATCACCGTCATCGGCCGGGACCGGCCGGGCATCGTGGCCGACGTCGCGGAGGTCCTCGCCCGGCTCGGCGCGAACCTCACCGACTCGACGATGACCCGGCTGCGGGGACACTTCGCGATGACCCTGATCTGCGTGGGCCCGGCCGCCGCCGACGTCGAGGCCGCGCTGGGCCCGCTCGCCGCCGACGGCCACCTGCTGGCGACCGTACGCGAGGTGACGCCCGACGGCGGCAGCGAGCCCACCGGGGAGCCGTACGTGCTCGCGGTGCACGGCGCCGACCGGATGGGCATCGTCGCGGCGATGACCCGGGTGCTCACCGACGCGGGCGGGAACGTGACCGACCTGAGCACCCGGCTGACCGGTTCGCTGTATGTGGTGGTCGCCGAGGTCGAGCTGCCGCCGGGCGTGTCGGACGAGGTGGCCGGCCGGCTCACCCGGGTCGCCGCGGAGCTGGGCGTGGGGGTCAGCCTCCGCCCGGCGGACACGGATCTGCTGTGACCGGGCCGGAGTACGCGGGCCTGGGCGGCTGGACCCCGGAGAAGCTCGGCATCCCCGGCGCGGTACGACCGGTGGTCACCGCCCCGGAGCCGGTGCTGAGCCGACCGGGCCCGGAGGTCGACCCGACGTCTGCCGAGGTGGTGCGCCTCGCCGCCGACCTGGTGGCCACCATGCGTGTCTCGCCCGGTTGTGTGGGTCTGGCGGCGCCGCAGGTCGGTGTGAGCGCGCAGGTGTTCGCGGTGGACGTGACGGGGCATCCGAAGGCGGTCACCGTGCACGGCACGTTCGTGCTGTGCAACGCCCGCGTGGTGGAGGCGTCCCGGTGGAAGGCCGGCCGGGAGGGCTGCATGTCGGTGCCGGACCTGACCGGCGACGTGAAGCGGGCCAGCCGCCTGGTGGTGGAGGGCGCGCTTCCCGGCAGCGGCGAGCCGGTCCGGCTGGTGACCGACGGCTTCGAGGCGCGGGCGCTCCAGCACGAGATCGACCACTGCGCCGGGCTGCTCTTCCTCGACCGGGTGGCCGGCGCGCACGCGATCTACCAGCGCAAGGTCTACCTCTGACGGTGGCTGCCGGAATCCAGTGTGGACGAGCGTGGCCGTACGGCGGCGGGTCCTCGGCGCGTCGGATCGGCGAGCCGTGCGCCGCGCGGCTACGGTAGGCGCATCATGCGTCTGACGGTCGGCCCCCTGCCCCCTGCCGTGTACTGGCGGCGTCGTGCCGTCGTGCTCGGAGCGGGGCTGCTCTTCCTGATTGTCCTGTTGTATTCGTGCACCGGTACGGACCGCAACACCGGCGCGCCGGGCACTGACCCGTCGCCGACCGGTTCCGCCGGGGCGCAGCCCGACCCGTCCGGATCGGTGCTGACCCCGCAGTCGGGCAGCCCGTCACCGACATCCGGCGACGCGGGCGGCGGCAACACCGGCGGCGGTACGGGCGACGGCGGCACGAACACCGGTGGCGGCAACACCGGGGGCGGCACGAACAACGGGGGCGGCACCGGCAACGGCGGCGCGACCGGTCAGCCGGTCTCCGACGACGGCACCTGCACCGACTCCGAGCTTCTGGTGACGCCGGTGGCGGTCCCCGCCACCGCCCAGCGGGGCACTGTGGTCACGCTGCGCCTCAAGGTCAAGAACGTGTCGAACCGTACGTGCAGCCGGGACGTCGGCGCCGACCTCCAGGAGCTGTACGTCAAGTCGGGCGCGGAGAAGGTCTGGTCGTCGGACACCTGCGGCACCGGCAAGGGCTCGGACGTGCAGTCGTTCACGCCGAACTTCGAGCGCTCCTACGAGCTGGGCTGGAACGGCCGGCTGGACAACAAGTGCGCGAACGGGCTGGCGAACGGTGAGTTCGCCGCGATCGGCGCGTACCAGGTGTTCGCCCGGGTCGGCACCAAGATCAGCGAGCCGGTGAAGCTGACCGTCACCGGCTGAGCGGCCGGTCAGACGTACCGTTCGAGGATGCTGGCCTCGGCGAGCCGGGACAGGCCCTCGCGGACGCCGCGGGCGCGGGCGTCGCCCACGCCCTCGACCGCCTGGAGGTCTTCCACCGTCGCGCCGAGCAGCCGCTGGAGGCTGCCGAAGTGCACCACCAGCCGGTCGACCACGGCGACAGGCAGCCGGGGCACCTTCGCCAGCAGGCGGAACCCGCGCGGGCTGACCGCGGCGTCGAGCGCATCGGAGGCGGACGGGTAGCCGATCGCCTTCGCCACCGCCACGAGGTCGATGAGTTCGGTGGCGCTGAGCAGGTCGAGTTCGACGAGCGCCTCGTCGAGCGTGCGCGACTTGCGGCCGGTCGGCAGGTAGTCGCGGATGACCAGGGTGCGGTCGGCGTCCACGCCGGCCATCAGCTCGTCGAGCTGAAGGGCCAGCAGGCGGCCGTCGGTGCCCAGCTCCACCACGTAGCCGGCGATCTCGTCGGCGATCCGGCGGACCATCTCCAGCCGCTGCACCACCGCCACCGCGTCGCGGACGGTGACCAGATCCTCGATCTCCAGCGCGGAGAGCGTGCCGGAGACCTCGTCCAGCCGCAGCTTGTAGCGCTCCAGCGTGGCGAGCGCCTGGTTGGCGCGGGACAGGATGGCCGCCGAGTCGTCGAGGACGTGCCGCTGGCCGTTGACGTAGAGGCTGATGATCCGCATCGACTGGCTGACCGAGATGACCGGGTAACCGGTCTGCCGGGCCACCCGCTCGGCGGTGCGGTGCCGGGTGCCGGACTCCTCGGTGGGGATGGACGGGTCGGGCATCAGGTGCGCGCCGGCCTGCACGATCCGGGTGCCGTCGCTGGACAGCACCACCGCGCCGTCCATCTTGCACAGCTCCCGGACCCGGGTGGCGGAGAACTCCACGTCCATCGGGAAGCCGCCGGTGCAGATCTGCTCGACCACCTTGTCGTAGCCGAGCACGATCAGCGCGCCGGTGCGGCCGCGCAGGATCCGCTCCAGGCCGTCCCGTAGGGCGGTGCCCGGAGCCATCAGGGCGAGGTTGGCGCGCAGCGGATCGGCGCCGGCCCCGCCGCCCACGCTTCCGTTGACGCTCACGCTGATGGCACGAGCGGGGTTGCCGGTCACGGCGCCGGTACGGGCGTGCGGCGTCGCCGTTGCGGGCTTGGTGGCATCGCGGTCGATCGGCACGGGCACAGTCTACGGACTGCCATGCGGGGGGTGCTCGCGTGGTTACTGTGATGTGTCACGATGCGCGGCTCGGGCGGGTCGGTGCGGCCTGCGTGGCCTGCCCGGAAACGCCCGGCGGATCCCACCGTGTCACTCCGCCGACGCGCGCGCGGCCGCCTGGAGGGCGGCACGCACGTCAGTGACCTCGATCACGCGCATGTTCTCCGGCCCGGCGCCACTGCTCTCCGGCCCGCACCCGGGCGGCACGAGGGCCAGCCGGAAGCCGAGCCGGGCGGCCTCGGCCAGCCGCCGGGGCACCGCGCCGACCCGACGGACCTCACCGGTGAGGCCCACCTCGCCGATGGCCACCAGGTGCGGGTTGAGCGCCAGGTTGAGCCCCCCGGAGGCGACAGCGAGCGCCACCGCCAGGTCGGCCGCCGGCTCCACCACCCGGATGCCGCCGACGGTGGCGGCGAAGACCTCCCGGTCGTGCAGCGTGAGCCGCTCGGTGCGGCGCTGGAGCACCGCGAGGACCATCGCGAGGCGGGCGCTGTCGAGGCCGGAGACGGTACGCCGCGGCGAGCCGGCGACGGTGGCCCCGATCAGCGCCTGCACCTCGGTCACCAGCGCCCGGCGCCCCTCCATCGCCACCGTCACGCAGGTGCCCGGCACCGGTTCGGAGTAGCGGGTCAGGAACAGGCCCGACGGGTCGGCCAGGCTGCTGATGCCGCCCTCGTGCATCTCGAAGCAGCCCACCTCGTCGGCCGCGCCGAAGCGGTTCTTCACGCCGCGCACCATGCGCAGCGAGGAGTGCTTGTCGCCCTCGAAGTGCAGCACCACGTCGACCAGGTGCTCCAGCACCCGGGGGCCGGCCACCTGGCCGTCCTTGGTGACGTGCCCGACCAGCACGGTGGCGATGCCGCGCTCCTTGGCGACCGCGACCAGGGCGGCGGTGACCGCGCGGACCTGGGTGACGCCGCCCGGCACGCCCTCGGTGCCGGTGGTCGAGATGGTCTGCACCGAGTCGAGCACCAGCAGCCCCGGCTTGACCGCGTCGAGGTGGCCGAGCACCGCCGACAGGTCGCTCTCGGCGGCCAGGTAGAGCTGGTCGTGCAGGGTGCCCATCCGCTCGGCGCGCAACCGCACCTGGCTGACCGACTCCTCGCCGCTGACCACCAGCGACGGGCTGCCGGCACCGGCCGCCCACTGCTGGGCCACGTCGAGCAGCAGCGTCGACTTGCCCACGCCGGGCTCACCGGCGAGCAGCACCACCGCGCCGGGGACCAGGCCGCCGCCGAGCACCCGGTCGAGCTCGCTGACACCTGTGGGACGCGCCCGGGCGGGCGCGGCGCTGATCGTGGCGATCGGCCGGGCCGGCTCGGCCGGCATCCGCGAGCTGACCACCCGGCCGGAGACCATCGGGCCGGTGACGGTGCACTCGACCACCGAACCCCACTCGCCGCACTCGGGGCACCGGCCCACCCACTTCGGGGGCTGGTGGCCGCAGGCGTCGCACTCGTAGGCCGGGCGGGGTTCGCGGGTGGAGGCGCGACCGCGGCCGGCACCGGCGCGGGAGGGGGTCGATCGGGGCGTGGTCACCACCGGACGCTAACCGGCCCGTACGACGAAAGCCCACCCGGAACGGCGACACCGCCGGCGTGGCGCTGGCCACGACGGCGGTGCCGACGGAAGAAGGGGAGAGGTCAGTGGCCGCCCTCGACGCCGCTGTCCTCACCGACGTGCCGCGGCTCCACGATCTTCGACGGCGTGGCCTCCGGGGTCAGCGGGACGCCGATCGGCGCCGGGGTCGTGACGACCTTGCCGTTGCCGAAGTCGAAGGTCAGGTTGACCTGCTGGCCGACGAGCAGCTTCTCGTTCAGGCCGATGAGCTGGAGGAACCGCGGGTTGCCGGCGTTGAGCTGGGCGTAGCTGAGCGCCGGGATCTCGATCCGGGCCGGCTGGCCGGCGGGCGCGGACTCGCTCTCGCTCGGCGACGGGCTGGCCGACGGCGACTCGGACGTCTCCAGCGACTGGCTCGGCGACGCGCTCGGGTCGGTGGCGGTCGGCGAGGCGGTGGCCGGCTCGGTGGGCGAGCCGGTCGGGGTGGCCGCGCCGCTCTCGCCCGCGCCGGAACCGGTGAGCACGATCTCCCGGGCGCTGTCGGTGGTGACCGTCACGGTCACCGGCTTCTCGCTGTCGTTGTAGATCACCACGTTGACCGGCGCGTTCGACCCGGCCTCGTAGCCCTTCGGGCCCGGGAACTGCACGTACAGCCCGCGCACCTTGTAGAGGTTGTCGGAGGTCTGGACGTTGACGCCCTGGACCGACGGGATCTTGTTGGCGGTCTCGGAAATCTGCCCGGCGCCGCACCCGGACAGCAGCAGGCTCGCCGCCGCCGTGCCGGCCAGCAGCAGGGCCGGCCCCCGGGAACCCCTGATCGAGCGCGTCACGTCGGTCCTCCTCGTCACGATCCCCGCCCGGTCGACCCCCGGGCACGGGGTGGCCATACCCGCGCAGACCGCGCTCCAGGGTAGTTGGAGCTGATCGAGGCCCGCACGCGGACCCGGCAATACCACCTCGGGAGGGACCGCTCAGACGACCCGGCCGCTCGTCACCAGCAGCACCACATCGATCAGCGCCACCACCAGCACCGCCCGGAAGGCGGTCGCCGAGCGTCCGGCGGTCGCGCGTCCCGCGTACCAGCCGACGGCCGGCACGGCCACGGCGGCCGCGACGGCCGACAGGCCGGTCCACGACGGCGGCCCGGGCGGGCCGAGGACCAGCGCGACGGTGGCCGCGAGCAGCAGCCCGGCGGCGGCCAGCCGGCTGCCCACCGGCCCGAGCCGGTGCGGCAGGCCGCGCACCCCGGTCCGGGCGTCGTCGGCCAGGTCCGGCAGCACGTTCGCGAAGTGCGCGCCGGCGCCGAGCAGCGCGGCGGCGGCCACCAGCCAGGCCGGGGGCATCGGCGAGCCGGGCAGCGCCAGCACCACGAACGCGGGCAGCGCGCCGAACGAGACCGCGTAGGGCAGCACCGACACCGGCGTCGACTTCAGCGGCCGGTTGTAGAGCAGCGCGGAGACCAGGCCCAGCGTGGCGCAGGCCGCCGCGGCCGGGCCGCCGGCCAGCGCCAGCACCGGCACGGCGACGGCGGCCACCGCTGTGGCCCGGGCCAGCGCCGGCCGGGCGACCTCGCCGGTGGTCACCGGTTTGTCGGTACGCCCCACCGCGGCGTCCCGGTCGGCGTCGATGAGGTCGTTGCTCCACCCGACGGCGAGCTGGCTGGCCAGCACCGTCAACGCCACCGCGGCGACGCCCGCCGCGGAGTGCCCGACACCGGCGGCGAGCAGCGCGGCGACCACTGTGACCGCCGCCGCGGGCTCCGGATGGCTCGCCCTGACCAGCCCTAACACCCGTGTCGACATAAGGGAAGTCTGGTCGTTACCGGGCAGTCGTGCCACGCTCGACGCATGCCCGACGCGTCGCCGGTGTCCACTCCGTACCGGGTGCTGCCGCCGAACGACCCCCGGCAGTACGACGACCTGGCCGGCGAGTGGTGGCGGCCGGACGGCGCGTTCGCGATGCTGCACTGGCTGGCCCGGGCCCGGGCGGCGCTGGTACCAACGGCGTCCACGCCGGACGACCTGCTCGTCGACCTGGGTTGCGGCGCCGGGCTGCTGGCCCCGCACCTGGCCGGCAAGGGCTACCGCCACGTCGGGGTCGACCTGACCCGCTCCGCGCTCGACCAGGCCGCCACGCACGGCGTGACGGTGGTCCAGGCCGACGCCACGGCGGTGCCGCTGACGGACGGCTGCGCGGCGGTGGTCTCCGCGGGGGAACTGCTGGAACACGTGCCGGACTGGCGGCGGGCCGTCGCCGAGGCGTGCCGGCTGCTGCGCCCGGGCGGCCTGCTGGTGCTGGACACGCTCAACGACACGCTGCTGGCCCGGCTGGTGGCGGTGGAGCTGGGCGAACGGCTGCCCACGGTGCCGCGCGGCATCCACGACCCGCGGTTGTTCGTCGACGCCCGCGCGCTGGTCGCCGAGTGCGCCCGGCACGGCGTGTCGTTGACGGTGCGCGGGGTCCGCCCGGAGCTGGGCGGCACGCTGGCCTGGCTGCTGCGCCGCATGCGCGGCGGCGCCGACCGTCCGGGCAGGACCGAACCGCGCATCGTGCCGACCCGGTCGACCGCGGTGCTGTACCAGGGCTGGGGGCGCCGGGGCGGGTAGCCGGGGCCGCCCGGGGTAAAGGACGCCGAGAAGGGGGCGACATGACTGTGCACGCGCTGGAGGCGGCCCGCCGGTTGGCGCCGCGACTGGCCGCCCGCGCGGCCGAGCACGACCGCGACGGCTCGTTCCCCGTGGACGACTTCGCGGACCTGCGGGAAGCAGGGCTGTTCGGCCTGATGGTGCCCCCCGAGCTGGGCGGTACGGGCGCGAGCTTCGCCGAGTACGCCGCCGTCGCCACCGAACTGGCCCGGGGCAACGGCGCCACCGCGCTGGTGTTCAACATGCACGCCTCGGTCACCGGCGCGCTGGGCGCGGTCACCGAGGAACTGGCCGAGGCGCTCGGCGTACCGGACGAGGCGCTGGCGGCGCGGGACCGGCTGCTGCGCGCGGCGGCGGACGGCGCCTGGTACGCGGTGGCGATGAGCGAACGCGGCGCCGGCGCCCGGTTGTCGCAGCTCAGCACCGTCTACGAGCCGGTCGACGGCGGCTGGCACATCAAGGGCAGCAAGACGTTCTGCTCCGGTGCCGGCCACCCGGACGGCTACCTGGTGGCCGCCCGCAGCGCCGCCGACCAGTCCGTCGTGTCGCAGTTCCTGGTCCCGGCCGGGGACGGGATCACCGTCGAGCCCACCTGGGACTCGCTCGGCATGCGGGCCACCTCCTCGCACGACGTGCACCTGGACGTGACGGTCCCGGCCGACCGGCTGCTCGGCGGCGTCGAAGGGCTGGCCCTGGTCGTCGCCCAGCTCATGCCGCACTGGCTGGTGGCGAGCTACGCGGCGGTCTACGTCGGCGTGGCCCGGGCCGCCGTCGACGCCGCGGCCGAGCACCTCAACGCCCGTAACCTCGCCGGGCTGCCCGCGGTGCGGGCCCGCCTGGGCCGGGCCGACGCGGCCACCGCCGCCGCCGGACTGGTGGTCGCCGAGGCGGCCCGCCGGGTCGACGAGGCGCCCGGCGACGCCGAGACGAACCGCTGGGTGTGGCGGGCCAAGCTGCTCGCCGGCACCACAGCCGCCGAGGTGGCCGCCTCGATGCTGGAGGCGGCGGGTACGTCGGCGACCCGGCGCGGGCATCCGCTGGAGCGCCTCTACCGGGACGCCCGCTGCGGCTCGCTGCATCCGGCCACGTCCGACGTGTGCGCCGACTGGCTCGGCATCGCCGCGCTGGGCGGCGACCCGGACCGGGACAGCGCGCTCCCTCGTTGGTGACCAGGGTTGGTGCGAGAGATGAGGGAGGGGTGGGGGACGTGGGCATACCGGTGATCGCGGGTCTGGGTACGGCGCAGCCGCCGGCCGCGATGCAGGACGAACTGTGGACGGGTTTCTTCGCCAAGCACTTCCAGGGGAACACCAGGGCGCTGGCCGAGCGGATCTTCGCGAACTCGGGCGTCACCCGGCGGCAGGCGGCGGTCAACCCGCTGCTGGAGGACGTCTCGGAGTGGCCGACCGAGCGCCGGATGCGCCGCTACCAGGTCGAGGCGTTGCCCTTGGGCAAGGAGGCGGTCAGCCGGGCACTCACCGCCGCCGGTCTGGACGCCTCCGACATCGGGCTGTTCATCGTCTGCTCCTGCACCGGGTACGCCACCCCGGGGCTGGACATCCTGCTCGCCCGGGATCTGGGCATGTCCCCGGCCACCCAGCGCATGTTCGTCGGGCACATGGGCTGCTACGCGGCCCTGCCCGGGCTGGGCGCGGCGAGCGACTTCGTCACCGCCCGCGGGCGGCCCGCGCTGCTGCTCTGCACGGAGCTGACCAGCCTGCACATCCAGCCGCCGGGTGCCCGGGTGGACACCCAGCAGATCGTCTCCCACGCGCTGTTCTCGGACGCCGCGGTCGCCGCCGTGGTCGTCCCCGGCGGCCGGGGGTACGCGCTGCGCGAGGTCACCTCGGTCACCGACACCTCCACCGCCGACCACATGACCTGGGACGTCACCGACACCGGTTTCCGGATGGGGCTGTCGCCGAAGGTGCCGCAGGTCCTGTCCCGGCACGTGCGGACGCTCATCGACGAGCTGCTGGCGCGGCACGGATGCGAGCGCTCCGACGTGGACGGCTGGGCGGTGCACCCGGGCGGGCCGCGGATCCTCAACGTGGTGGAGCGTGAGCTGGCCCTGCCGCCGGACGGCCTCGCCGCCTCACGGGGCACGCTCGCCGAGCACGGCAACTGCTCGTCCCCTACCGTACTGCTGATCCTGGACCGGTTGTGGCGTACGGAGCCGTCGCCGCCGCGCTGGGTGGTGATGCTCGCGTTCGGACCGGGACTGACGCTCTACGCGGTGCTGCTGGAACGGGTGGGCTGACGGCTCGCCCCGCCCGGGCCGCGCGGATACGCTGCCGTCATGGCCTCCGACGAGCGGGACGGGCGGGTACCGCTGACGGTCCTGACCGTTCTGGCACTGGTGGCCGGGGCGACCTGGTGGCGGGCGGCGGCGCCGGAGCCGGGTGCGGCCACTGCCGTGCCCGTGCCGCCCGCGAGCGCCGAACCGATCGCCCGTACCTGGCGGGTCGACCCGTCGACAGGCGACGCCTGGCCGGCACGGCCGGGGCGCGACCCGACGCCCCTGGCACTCCGTGCGCCGGCCACGGCACCGGACCGGTCGGTGGTGATCCGGGTCGAGGACGACGGCACCTCGCGTGTGCTCCAGGTGTCGCACGTGGTGTGGCGGGAGACGTCCGACCTGACGCCGGACGGGCCACCCGTCGTACGGCAGGTGAATCCCTCGCGGGGCGACGACTACCGGCTGACGGTGAGCTGCTCCGGGGACGGGGCGGTCGCCGTCCAGCTCTCCGGTACCGGGTCCGGCGACGCGCGCCGGTTCCTCCGTTGCGGCGGGCGACTGGAGTTGCCCTTGTTGGGCGACACCGGCGCGCCGGTGCTGGTGCGGTTCACCGGGGTACGCGGCCGGGCCGAACTGGACGCCCGGCTCGAAGCGCTCTACTGACCGCTGCCGCGCGCCGGGCACCGGCGGCTCGCCGCGTCCCCGGGCCGGCAGCTCAGCGCCCTGGGCGGCGCTCTCGGGCCGCCTGTCAGCCGCCCAGCCGGGCCAGGTCGGCGCCGTAGTCCGACAGCGGGCCCAGCTCCGGCACCACCCGGACCAGCGCGCCCTGCCGGTCCACGAGTAGCGCGGCGGCGGTGCCGGGATGGGCGGACAGGTGCAGGTAGGAGCGCAGGCCGCCGGCCGGGTCGCCGAGCGGGCGTACCCCGGGGACGCTCGCGGGTCCGGCGCTGCGGCCCTCGGTCACGGTGACCACCGTGACGCCGGGCGGCGCGGCGCGCGCCGCGGTGCCGACCTGCTCGGCGCAGGCGCAGGCGTCGACCAGGATGATCATGGCGGGTAGCAGGCTGCGCAGCGGTACCGGCGTGTCGTCCGCGCCGACCAGGTCCAGCGCGGGCAGCGGGCCGACCGGTTGCGGCGCGGTGGTGGAGCGGGGGAGCACCGTCGGCGCGCCGGACCGCGTGGTGGTGCGCGGCCAGGTGACGGCGGCCAGCCCGGCGAGCGTGACGAGCATCGACACGAGCAGGATCAGCACCGGCAGCCCGAGGCGGGCCGGAACGGCACGCCGGCCGGAGCCCTGCCGCGCGCGGCGCAGCTCCCGGCGGACCTGCCGGGCCTCGTCGGCGAGCGCCGAGGCGTCGTCGGGGACGACCACCCGGCCCCACTCCGGAGGCAGGCCGGGCAGCCCGTCCGGCGGCCCCTGGCCGTCAGCGTCAGGCACGCCCATCGGACCCCCAGGAACGTCTCGGTGAGCGGACGTCACGTCCCTCACCAGCGTCCCGCACCGACCGCCGTAACGCCACACCTGGGCGCGGACGGAGTTGCGGAGCTACCATGGAAGGAGCGCATTGCCCTAGATCTGGACGCTCCCGTCACCCCTTACCGGGTTGTCACGTGTTCCTCACGGAGCGTGTCGAAACCATCGGTTTGACCGCCTGTCAAGCTGAAGAAATACCTCTCACAGGGCCCCTGAGCTGCGCCAACGGTCAGGACAGCGGTGAGACATCGGTGCCTGAGCGTGTTACCCTAGACACAGCGAAAGGGGTTTCGAACCTATGGTTTTCAGTGTCGGCGAGACCGTTGTTTACCCCCACCACGGGGCCGCACTCATCGAGGCAATCGAGACTCGGGTCATCAAGGGCGAGCCCAAGCAATACCTCGTCCTGAGGGTCGCACAGGGTGACCTGACGGTCCGGGTTCCCGCTGAGAACGCCGAGATCGTGGGTGTGCGCGAGGTGGTTGGCGAAGAGGGCCTGGGCAAGGTCTTCGACGTGCTCCGTGCACCACACACCGAGGAGCCGACCAACTGGTCGCGGCGTTACAAGGCGAATCTGGAGAAGCTGGCCTCCGGAAACCCGCTGAAGGTGGCCGAGGTCGTCCGCGACCTGTGGCGCCGGGAGCGGGAGCGGGGCCTGTCGGCGGGCGAGAAGCGGATGCTCGCCAAGGCTCGTGACATCCTCGTCGGCGAGGTCGCGCTGGCGGAGAAGAGCACCAAGGACGAGGCCGAGACGCTGCTCGACAAGGTGCTGACCGAGGCCTGATCCACGCCTCTGCCTCTACCCACCCCGCAGCGAACGAATCCGAGGACCGCGACGTGACCGCGCAGCTCAATCCGCGCGGTGACGTCGCGGTCCTCGTTCCTGCGGCGGGTGCCGGGGTACGCCTCGGACCCGGCGCCCCGAAGGCACTCCGGCTGCTCGCCGGTGAGCCGCTGCTCGTGCACGCGGTCCGCCGGATCGCCGCCGCGCCCTCCGTGCACACGATCGTGGTGGCCGCACCGGCCACCGAGGTCGAGGCGGTACGCGCGATGCTCGCCCCCGTGGCCCCGGTGACTGTGGTGCCCGGTGGCGCCGAACGCCAGGAGTCGGTTGCGGCGGCCCTCGCAGCGGTTCCCGCCGGTCCGGAGATCGTCCTCGTGCACGACGCGGCCCGCGCGCTCACCCCGCCCCACCTGGTCGAGTCGGTGGCCGCGGCGGTCCGCGACGGGCACGACGCGGTGATCCCGGTACTGCCGGTGGTCGACACGATCAAGGAGGTCGACGCGGCCGAGCGGGTGCTCGGCACCGTCGACAGATCCGCGTTGCGGGCGGTGCAGACGCCGCAGGGCTTCCGCCGGTCGGTGCTGATCGCGGCCCACCGGTCGGCGGGTGACGCGCTGACCGATGACGCCGGCCTGGTCGAGAAGCAGGGGATCGCGGTGACCTGCGTACCCGGCTCCGAGTTGGCCCTGAAGATCACCCGCCCGTTCGACATGGCCCTGGCCGAGCACCTCCTGACCACAGGCGCATAGCGGCGCCCTCGCGGCACGCGGGCTTCGAGATCTTGGTACGAACTGGCCCCCATAGGGGCCGTTTCCTACCAAGATCTACTCGGATCCTGGGATCTGGAACGTGGATCCCATTTAGCCAACCACAGCCCGGGCCGCGGTCAAGGCGCGACGCGTACCCTCTGGTCATGATCGTTCCTCGGGTGGCTGTCGGCACCGACGTGCACGCGTTCGCGGCCGGGCGGCCCTGCTGGGTCGCGGGCCTGCACTGGCCGGACCAGGACGGCCTGGCCGGTCACTCCGACGCCGACGTGGCGGCGCACGCCGCCTGCAACGCCCTGCTCTCCGCCGCCGGTCTCGGCGACCTGGGCGCGAACTTCGGCGTGGACCAGCCGGAGTGGGCCGGTGCCTCCGGGGTGGCGCTGCTGACCGAGAGCGCACGCCGGGTACGGGCGGCGGGCTTCCAGATCGGCAACGTGTCGGTGCAGGTCATCGGCAACCGCCCCAAGATCGGGCCGCGCCGGGAGGAGGCGCAGCGGGTGCTCTCCGAGGCGGTGGGTGCGCCGGTGACCGTCTCCGCCGCCACCACCGACGGGCTGGGCTTCACCGGGCGCGGGGAAGGGCTGGCCGGGATCGCGGTGGCCCTGGTGTACGAGGCCCCGGTCGGCTGACGCGGTGACCGGGGACGCCGGTCACCGCGTCCACCCGATCAGTCGACGTCGGTACAGACGTTGTGGGTGGTGCCGTGGAGCATCGTGATGGTCTTGTCGAAGGTGGGGGAGAACTCCACCCGAAACCGGCCGTCGACGATCCACAGCCCCTTCGGCAGCGTGCCGGCGTTCTCCCGGAAGCCGAGCAGCACCGGCCCGGTCACGTACCAGGTCATCGAGCCGTCGGTGCGGTAGACGACGAGGGCGGTGCCGCTCGCGTCCGCCGTCGAGGTGGCGCCGGTCTCCAGGTTCGTCACCCGGTTGATCAGATCGCCGGTGAACAACTCCCGCTTCGGCGCGCCGTCCGGGTAGGTCTCGATCGTCAGCTTCCGCACCTCGTCCACGATCGGCTCGACCCGTACCGCGAACTCGCATCGCGCGCCGGCCGGCATCTCGAACGGCGCCTGGGGCGCGGGTTCCCAGGCGCCGGGGGCGGGATGCCGCTCCGGGGCGGCGGACGCCGACCCGGGCAGGGCCGCGACCACCGCCACCACGACGCTCGCCACCGCGATACTCATCCTGAACCGCATGTTCCACTCCATCCCTCGCTGGTCCGGGTGGCGAGCATCGCCGGGCCCGCTCACCACCGGCTCACCGCCTCGCGCGGCAGGCGGCGCCCGGGCGGACCCGTCCGGCCGGGTTCCTCACCACGCGATCACCGGCGGGCGACAACCCCGGGCCGGTACCGGATCGTCCTGTTCGGTATGGAGTTCCGCCTGCTCGGGCCGTTCGAGGCCCGCCACGACGGCCGGCCGGTCGAGGTCGGCAGCCGGCGCCAGGAGCGTTGCCTGCTCGGGGTGCTGCTGCTCGACGTGGGCCGGGTGGTGCCGACCGACCGCCTCATCGACCTGCTCTGGAACGGCAGGCCGCCGGCCACCGCCCGGAGCGCGGTGCAGACGTACATCGGGCGGCTGCGGGGCTCGCTCCACCCGTACGGGGTGCGGATCAGCACCCGGGGCGAGGGCTACGCGGTGGAGGAGGACGGGCACCGGGTCGACGTCGACGAGTTCGCCGACCTGGTCCGGGCGGCCGGGCGGACCGCCGATCCCGCCGAGCGGGTGCGGTCGCTCGACCGGGCGCTCGCCCTCTGGCGCGGGCCGTTGCTCGCCGACGCGGCGGACGACGAGCTGCGGGACCGGCTGCACGGCACGCTCGAGGAACTTCGCCTCGTCGCCGTGGAACTGCGCGCCGAGGCGCAGCTCGCGCTGGGCCGGCACACGCGGGCCATCGCCGACCTGATGCCGCTGGCCGCCCGGCACCCGACGCGGGAACACCTCGTGGCGGTCCTGATGACCGCCCTCTACCGGGGCGACCGGCGCGCCGACGCGCTGCGCCTCTACCGCGCCACCCGGGATCTGCTCGCGGCCGACTTCGGCGTCGAGCCGGGGCCCCGGCTCCGGGAGGTGCAGCGCCGGGTGCTCGCGGGCGACGACCGGCTGGATCGGGCCGCCCGGCCGATGCACGAGATCCGGGTCGGCGACGAGAGCCTGCCGTGGAGCGTGGGCGGCCACCCGGCCCTGGACTTCTGCAACACGCTCGCCGGGTGGGGGCACGAGCCGCCGTTGCCCGGCGCCGAGTGGCTGCGCGGCTACCGCACCCTCGCCGTCTGGGCCGGCCATGTCGGGCTGGTGGACGGGGTCTCGACGAACCGCCTCCTGCACCTCGCGCGCCGCGACCCGGCAGCGGCGGAGGCAGTGCTCGGCGAGGCCCGGACGCTCCGCGCTGCGCTCTACGCCAGCCTGGTCGACCCGGACGACGGCCCGGCCTTCGAGACCGTCGCGCGGGCCGCCGAGGCCGCCGCCCGTACGCTCGTCTTCCGGCGCGAGGCAGACGGACGCGGCAGATGGTGGCCCGACCTGGCGGCCGGGCTGCGGCTGCCGGTGCACGCCGCCGCGTTCAGCGGCGCGCAACTGCTCGCCGATCCGGCCCGGTTCACGGTGCGGGTCTGTCCGGACCGGCGGTGCGGGTGGCTTTTCCTGGACGAGAGCGGGCTGCGCCGGTGGTGCAGCCTGGGGACGTGCGGCGGCCGGGCGGGCGCGTCCTGCCGGAGTGCCTGATGCCGGGCACCCTCGGCGCGCTGTGGGTCCGGGCGGATACGCTCGCCGGGATGCCGAGTGACGCCGCTCCCGACCAGTCCGCCGCCGACGGTTACCTGCAACGCGCCCACCTGCTCGCCGAGCTGGGGCGCTACGATGAGGGGATCGGCGAACTCACCGCGCTGATCGCGACCGAGCCGGCGCACGTGCCCGCGTTGACCATGCTGGCCCGGATGCACCTGGCCGCCGACCGCCCGGCCGAGGCGCTCGCCGCCGCGGAGGCGGCAGTAGCCACCATCGGCGACACGCCCGCCCACGAACCGCCCGCTCCCGAACCGCCGGTGTCCGGGACGCCCGCCCGCGACCACGTGCCGGCGCTCGTGGCGCGGGGGTTCGCGCTCCTCGACCTGGAACGCTGGAAGGAGGCGGCGGCGACCGCCGACGAGATCCTGGCGCGTGCGCCGGGCGACGCGTACGCGCAGCGCAGTGCCGCCGCCGTCCTCTCCGCGTCGCGCAACGGGCAGGCGGCGCTGGACGCGGCGTGGCGCGGGGTGGAGCTGGCCCAGGACGAGCCGGAGGCGCACCTGGTGCTCGGCCTGGTCGCGGTGCGGTTGCAGCTGTTCGACCTGGCCGAGCGGGCCTACCGGGAGGCGCTGCGGCTGGACCCGGAGCTGGGTGAGGCGGGGCAGGACGTGGGCGTGGCCCGGCTGGAACGCCGCCGGTACGCCGAGACGCTCGAACGCCTGACCGCGCTGGCGGACCTGCCGGTGGCGCGTCCCGACCCGGCGCGGACGGTGGACGACGGCGTCCGGCGGCTCCTGCTGTCGGTGGCCGGCTGGTCGCTGCTCGCGAGCGTGCTGGTCGCCGCGCTGGCCCCGGCCTCGTCCGGCGCGTCCCGGCTGCTCGCGGTGCTGGCGGTGGCCGGGACGGCGGTGCTGCTGCGGCGCCCGGCGACGTGGCGGCCCGGCCTACGGGAGGCGATGTCACGCGGCCTGGTCGTGCCGGTCTGCGCGGCCGCCGCCGCGGCGGTGCTGCTGCTCGTGTACGCGCTGGTCGGCGGTCCGTTCCCGCTGGTCGGGGCGATCACCGCGTCGGTGGTGGCCGGAGTCACCGCGTTCGTTCGCCGGTGAGAGGGTAGGAGGACCGGAAACACCGGCTGAAGGAAGCGGGACTCAGTGCTCACCGTCAACGCCTACGCGGCGACGTCCGCGACCGAACCGCTCGCCCCGACCACCATCGAGCGGCGCGATCTCGGACCGGACGACGTTCTCATCGACATCAGGTTCTCCGGCATCTGCCACTCCGACATCCACACCGCGCGCAGCGAGTGGGGCCCGACCCGCTACCCGATCGTGGTGGGTCACGAGATCGCGGGCGTGGTACGTGAGGTCGGCTCGGCGGTCACGAAGTTCGCCGTCGGCGACCGGGTCGGCGTCGGCTGCCTCGTCGACTCCTGCCGGGAGTGCGACAACTGCCGCAAGGGGCTGGAGCAGTACTGCCTGAAGGGCAGCACCGGCACGTACGGCGGGGTGGGGCGGGACGGCAAGCCGACCCAGGGCGGCTACTCGCAGGCCATCGTGGTCACCGAGGACTTCGTGCTGCGCATCCCGGACGGCATCGAGCTGGACGCCGCCGCGCCGCTGCTCTGCGCCGGCATCACCACGTACTCGCCGCTGCGGCACTGGAACGCCGGGCCGGGCCGCCGGGTGGCGGTGATCGGCATGGGCGGTCTCGGCCACATGGCCGTGAAGCTGGCGCACGCGATGGGCGCCGAGGTGACGGTGCTGTCGCAGTCGCTGAAGAAGCGGGAGGACGGGCTGCGGCTCGGTGCCGACCACTACTACGCGACAGCCGACGAGGACACGTTCACCGAGCTGGCCGGCTCGTTCGACCTGATCATCAACACGGTGAGCGCGACCCTCGACATGGACGCGTACCTGCGGCTGCTCGCGGTGGACGGGACGCTGGTCAACGTGGGCGCCCCGGAGAAGCCGCTGTCGGTGCACGCGTTCTCACTGATCCCGGCCCGGCGGTCGTTCGCCGGGTCGAACATCGGCGGCATCGCGGAGACCCAGGAGATGCTCGACTTCTGCGCCGAGCACGGGCTGGGCGCCGAGATCGAGGTGATTCCGGCCGAGAAGATCAACGAAGCGTACGAGCGGGTGCTCGACTCCGACGTGCGATACCGCTTCGTCATCGACGCGTCCACGTTCTGACGACCGTGTGCGAAGGGGCCGCGTCCGTGCCGGGCGCGGCCCCTTCTCGCGTACGTCAGGACTTGCGCGCCCAGGTCCAGGCGTAGCCGTCGTCCTCGCAGCCGGCGGCCGCGTCGCACAGGTCGAGCGGGCGGAACGTGTCCACCATGACCGCCAGCTCGTCGAAGAACTCCGCGCCGATCGAGCGCTCGGCCGCGCCCGGCTGGGGGCCGTGCGTGAAGCCGGACGGGTGCAGCGAGATCGAGCCCTGCTCGATGCCGGAGCCGCGCCGGGCCTCGTAGTTGCCGCCGGTGTAGAACAGCATCTCGTCGGAGTCGACGTTGTGGTGGTTGTACGGCACCGGGATGGCGGCCGGGTGGTAGTCCACCTTGCGCGGCACGAACGAGCAGATCACGAAGTTCGGGCCCTGGAACGTCTGGTGCACGGGCGGCGGCTGGTGGATCCGCCCGGTGATCGGCTCGAAGTCGTGGATGGAGAACGCCCACGGGTACATGTGCCCGTCCCAGCCGACCACGTCGAACGGGTGGTTGGCGTAGACGTACCTCGTCCAGCCGCGGCGGTGCTTGACCAGCACCTCCACCTCCTCGCCGTCGACGAGCAGCGGGGTGTCCGGTCCCCGGACGTCGCGCTCGCAGTAGGGCGCGTGCTCCAGGAACTGCCCGCGTACGGAGAGGTAGCGCTTGGGCGGCCCGATGTGCCCGGACGCCTCGACGGCGAGCAGCCGGGTCGGTTCGTCGCCGGTGGGCACCAGGCGGTGGATGGTCGAGGTGGGGATGACGACGTAGTCGCCCGCTACCGCGTCGAGCACGCCGAACGGCGACTCGACCCGCATCGACCCGGCCTCCAGGTAGAGGCAGTGGTCGCCGGTGGCGTCGCGGAACAGCGGCGACGGCCGGTCGGCGAGCACGTACGCGATGCGTACGTCGTCGTTGGCGAGCAGGTACTGCCGGCCGAGCACCGGGTCCGCGCCGGTGCCGTCGAGCTTGTGCGTGCGTAGGTGGCGCGGCTTGAGCGGCAGGTTCGGCACGCGGGTGACTGTGGGCGGGGCGTACTCCTGCGCGGCGAGGATCGCGGTCGGCGCGTGCCGGTGGTAGAGCAGCGACGAGTCGGAGGAGAAGCCCTCCTGGCCGACCAGTTCCTCCGCGTAGAGCGTGCCGTCGGGCTGGCGGAACTGGGTGTGGCGCTTGCGCGGCACGTCGCCGACGCTGCGGTAGTACGGCATCTCGCCTCCCGATATGTCCCGTTCTCCGGCCGGTGGCGTCCGATAATCGGACGCTGTTGTCCGTTCCTCGTAGCGTCCCGTACATTCTTGTCTCGTGTCAACGCAGGTGCCCCGCCTCCTCTCCGGCCTGGTGGACGACGCCGCGGTCTTCCCGCCCGGCAACGCCCCGCTGCCCGACGCGGTGACCGCGCACCGCACCCACCGCACCGCCTGGTACGCGGACATGGTCGGCCCGCTGCTGCTGCCCGCCTCGGAGATCCAGCGTGGATCGCTGAACGGCCTGGTGGACCCGGCCGAGGGCCTGGTGATCGGGCTGATCGGCGACACCGGCCTGGACCAGCTCCCGCAGGCGCTGGACGCGCTCGCGCCCGACGGGGTGACCGCCCGGCAGATCGAGGCGCCGGTCGCCAAGCGCGGCGAGGATCCGCAACCCGGGCTGTCCGAGCTGATGACGCTCGCCGGCCGGCTCGACGGCACCCCCGTGTACGCGGAGATCCCGCTGACCTTCGGGCTGATGGGCGCGCTCGACACGCTCGCCGAGGCACGCGCCGCCGGGCTGCCGGTGGCCGCCAAGTTCCGTACCGGCGGGCTCGCCGCCGAGCTGTTCCCCACCCCGGTCGAGCTGGCCGCGGTGATCTGCGCGTGCCGGGACCGTAAGCTGCCGTTCAAGCTCACCGCCGGGCTGCACCACGCGATCCGGCACCGCGACCCGGAGACCGGCTTCAACCACCACGGTTTCGTCAACGTGCTGGGTGCCACGCTCGCCGCCGTCGGGGGAGCCGAGGTGGACGGCGTGGCCGAGCTGCTCGCCGCCACCGACCCGGTACGCGTGGTCGAGCCGGCCCGGGCGCACCGCGACGCCGAGCGCCCGCTCTGGGTCGGGTACGGCTCGTGCAGCATCTCCGAACCACTTACCGATCTGATCCGGCTGGGGCTGGTGAACGGAGGCTTCGAGGCATGACCTGGGTACCAGGGGCGGCGGGGTCGCCGTACGGGGTGACGAACCTGCCGTACGGCGTGTTCCGGCACGGCGGAGGTGAGCCGCGTATCGGCGTCCGCATCGGTGACCTCGCGCTGGACCTGGCCGGCGCGGAGGCCGCCGGTCTGGTGCTGGCCGGCGGCGCGCTGGGCCGGCCGACGCTCAACGCCTTCATGGCGCTCGGCCGCCCGCAGTGGACGGCGGTCCGGCAGCGGATCGTCGAGCTGCTCACCGAGCCGGGGCACCGGGCGGCGGTCGAGCCGCTGCTGGTGCCGCTGCGTGAGGTCGAGATGGCGCTGCCGTTCGAGGTGGCCGACTACGTCGACTTCTACTCCTCGGAGCACCACGCCTCGAACGTCGGACAGATCTTCCGGCCCGGGCAGCCGCCGCTGCTGCCGAACTGGAAGCACGTGCCGATCGGCTACCACGGCCGGGCCGGCACCGTAGTCGTCTCCGGCACCCCGGTGATCCGCCCGACCGGCCAGCGGGCCAGCGCGCAGGGCCCGACGACCGGCGCCTCGGTCCGGCTGGACATCGAGGCCGAGGTGGGCTTCGTGGTGGGCGTGCCGAGCCGGCTCGGCGAGCGGGTGCCGGTGGCCGACTTCGCCGACCACGTCTTCGGCGTGGTGCTCGTCAACGACTGGTCGGCGCGGGACATCCAGGCGTGGGAGTACCAGCCGCTCGGACCGTTCCTCGGCAAGTCGTTCGCCACCTCCGTCGCGGCCTGGGTGACGCCGCTGGAGGCGCTGGCCGACGCGTTCGTACCCGCGCCGGACCAGGATCCGCCGGTGCAGGACTACCTGCGCGACACCCCGCACCTCGGGCTGGACCTGACGCTGTCGGTCGAGTGGAACGGCGAGCGGGTCGCCGAGCCGCCGTTCGCCGGCATGTACTGGACCCCGGCGCAGCAGCTCGCGCACCTCACCGTCAACGGCGCGTCGCTGCGTACCGGCGACCTCTACGCCTCCGGCACCGTCTCCGGTCCGGAGCGCGGCCAGGTCGGGTCGTTCCTGGAGCTGACCTGGGGCGGATCCGAGCCGGTCAAGTTCGCCGACGGCAGCGAGCGGACGTTCCTGGAGGACGGCGACACGGTGACGATCACCGCCACCGCGCCCGGCCCGGACGGCACCACAGTCGCCTTGGGCGAGGTCACCGGGACGATCCTCCCGGCCCGCTGAGATCCGACCTTCCGAACCGGCCCCGGTCGCACCCGATGTGCGACCGGGGCCGTTTCCTTCGCCGTTGATCGCTCCGGATCACGTGCGCCCCGGCCGGTGGCTCCTCCCGGGAGCGCCCGCGGTGCCGGGCCGGGCGTACCAGCGGAAGCCGAAACAGGAAGGACCGAGCATGACCGAGTTGACCGGTGCCGTCTGGCGCACCAGCAGCCGCTCGAACGATCAGGGTCTCTGCGTCGAGGTGGCGACGAACGTGGTCGCCGCGCACGGCGTGGTGGGCGTGCGCGACTCGAAGGACCCGGACGGTCCGGCGCTCGCGGTGAGCCCGCCGGGCTGGGCCGCGTTCGTCACCGCGCTGCGAGGCGGCACGCTCCGCGGCTGACCGCTCTCGCGCCACACCGGTGCCCCGGCCGGGGCACCGGTGGTGGAAATGTCACCGGGAGGCTCCCCGTTTCCGGTCACGGCCCGTACCGTGTACGACACGGGAGGTGCCATGTCGACGGTGACCGTTTCCGCATTCATCGAAGCGCAGGACGCCGACCTGTGGCGGCTGCTCACGGACCTCCCGGCCCGCGCCGGCTGGCTCTCGGCGGTGGACGCGGTCGAGGTCCTCGGCACCGGCGGCTTCGGACCGGGCACGGTGTGGCGGGAGACCCGCGTCCGGCCGGACGGCGGCACCGAACCGGAGGAGTTCGAGGTGATCGAGGCGGTCGCGCCCGGCCGCCTGGTGCTCGGCTCGCGCGGCGCCGGCGCCGACTACCGGATCACCTGGACGCTGCGCACCGTCGAGCGTCGGCGGCGCGGCTGCACCGAGGTCACCGTCGAGCAGGAGGCGGTGCCGACCCGGGCGTACGGACGGGTGCTGGCCCTGATCCTCGGCGGCCTGGCCGCCCGCGCGGTCGAGGGCGCGCTCCGGCGTGACCTGGCCGACCTGGCGCTGGCCGCCGGTCCCGCCCGGTCCACCGAGGCCGCCTGAGCCGACCCGGCCGCTCCCCGCACCCCGCCCGCACACGGCCGGTAGGGTGCCGGGGCGGAGGTGACGGATGGCGAAGGCCGCGAAGCGGCGGGCCGTGGTGGCGCTGGTGGCGGTACTCGCCGTCGCGGCGTCGGTCGCCGTGGTCGTCCGGGTGCTGGCACCCGCCGAGGTCGACACCCCGGCCCGCAAGCCGTACCCGGCGGCGCCCGCGCCGACCGCCGGGGTGCTCGCGCGGCTGCCGGTGGCGCCGCTCGTCGTGGACGGCCGCCTCCGCGTCTACGCGGGCGCCCGTCAGGTGTACGCGGACCAGCCGGTCACCGGGCGGCACCGGGTCACCCCGTTCTGGTCCTTCCGCCGCTGGCCGGCAACGCTGGTCGGCGTGCTCGCCGAGGGGACCACAGTGGTCAGCCGCTGGTCCGACGGGAAGCTGGTGGCGCTCGACGCGCGTACCGGGCGGGTGGCGTGGCGGGCCGACGGCCCGCATCCGGGGTCGGTGCCGGAACCGCGACGCACCTTCGCCGCCACGGTCTGGGATCCGGCCGGGCTGCACGTGGCGCGCGCTGCCGACGGGCGGACCGTGCTGCTCGCGGCCGGTCCGGGCGGGCTCGGCGGCTACGACCTGGCCGACGGCCGCCGGCTCTGGCGCGCGGACGTGGGCAGGGGTTGCCGGTCCGACGTGGGCACCACCGCGAGCGGCGAGCTGGTCGGGGTGGAGAGCTGCGACGGTCCGGCCGCGGTCGAGCTGCGGGACGCGGCGACCGGTACGGTGCGGACCCGCTGGCGGCCGCCGGACGCGCCGGAGCAACTCGTCGTCACGCCTGTGGGCTGCCCGCACGGGCACTCCGGTTGCCGCGGGCTGCGTACCGCCGGGCCGGACGGTGCGGGCAGCCGGGGCTGGCTGGTGGCCGACCCGGGTGAGCCGGCCGCCGCGCCGGGCCTGGACCACCCGGACACGGTGCTGGACGGCGAGCGGGCGGTGGACACGTCCGGCCCGGTGGTGGTCGGGCGCTCGGCGCGTACCGGCGAGGAGTTGTGGCGCCGGGCGGACATCCATCCGGCCCGGGTGCTCGCGACCGAGCCGGGGCGGGTGCACCTGCTGACCGACCGGCGGGAACTGGTCACCGTCGACCCGCTCACCGGGACGACCCGGTCGAGTTTCGTGTTCGACCTGGGACGGGACGGGATCGGCTGGCGGCCGGGCCGGGCGTACGCGGTGGACGGCTACGTCGCCGTGGAGCGGCTGCGGGAGCAGGCCGCTCCGGAGGACGACGACCAGGGCTACTTCCTGATGGCCGAGCCGGTGTTGCTCGCGGTGACCTGATCCGGCGGGTCAAGCCACAAATCGGACAAAAGCACCTATAGTCCTCTTGTCTGATCGGTCGGACGAAGACGCCCGGTGCCGGTCCGTAGGGGGTTGACGGACCGACGCCGGGCGCGCCCGGTCAGGCCAGCGCGGCCTCTGCGGCGGCCAGGAACGCGTCGTTCTCGGCCGGGGTGCCGATGGTGACCCGGACACCGTCGCCGGGGAACGGGCGGACGATCACGCCACGCGCCTCGCACGCCCGGCCGAACTCCACCGCCCGCTCGCCCAGCGGCAGCCAGACGAAGTTGGCCTGGCTGTCCGGCACGTCCGGGACGAACTTGCGCAGCGCCTCGGTGACCCGGTCCCGCTCGGCCACGACCAGCGCACAGCGCCGCTCCACCTCGTCGGCCTGCGCCAGCGCGGCCAGCGCGCCGGCCTGGGCGGCCATGCTGGTGGAGAACGGGGTGACCACCTTGCGCACCGCGGCGGCCACCTCCGGCGCCGCGACCAGCCAGCCGATCCGCAGACCGGCCAGGCCCCACGCCTTGGACAGCGTGCGCAGCACCGCCACGTTCGGCCGGTCCAGGTAGGTCAGGCCGTCCGGCACGTCGGGGTCGGTGACGAACTCCCGGTACGCCTCGTCGATCACCACGAGCACGTCGTCCGGCACCGCGTCGAGGAAGCGGTCCAGATCGGCCCGGCGCACCGCCGTACCGGTGGGGTTGTTCGGGTTGCAGACCAGGACCATCCGGGTCCGGTCGGTCACCGCCGCCGCCATCGCGTCCAGGTCGTGACCGTGGCCGGCGTCGTTCGGCACCCGCACGCTCGTCGCGCCGCTGGTCGCCGCGATGATCGGGTACGCCTCGAAGGAGCGCCACGAGTAGAGCAGCTCGTCACCGGGCAGGCAGGTGGCGCGCACCAGGTGCTCGGCCAGCGCCACCGAACCGCAGCCGGTGGCGATCCGGTCGGCGTCCACGCCGTACCGCTCGGCGAGCGCCTGACGCAGCGCCACCACGCCCATGTCCGGGTAGCGGTGCGAACCCGCCACCGCCTCCGCGACCGCCTCCACCACGCCCGGCAGCGGGCCGTACGGCACCTCGTTGCTGGCCAGCTTGATCGCCTCGGCCAGTCCCAGCTCGCGGGCCAGGTCGGCCGGGCTGCGGCCGGGCACGTAGTTGGGCAGCGCGTCCAGGTCGGCGCGGGTGAGCCGCAGCGCGGGCTGCTGGCGTCCGGTGTCGGTCATGGGGTGTCTCCCGGGGTGTCGGCGCTCTCGGGCGGGGTGGTACGGGGGTCACGCTTGCGGGGGAGCTGGACCACCACCGTCTGCGCCCGCTTGTCGTGCAGGGCCTGGCGCAGCGGATGGTCGAACAGGGGCGATACCGCGTCGATGAGCTGGAGCACCAGGCCCAGTCCGCAGCAGTACCAGAGCAGCGTCGGCAGGCCGAGCGTGCTCCAGCGCCGGGTGGCCCGGCCGAAGCCGAGCGGCTGGTCCGCCTCGACCGGCAGCGCGCGGATGCCCATCAACCGCTTGCCGAAGGTCTGGCCGCGTGCCGCCATCGACGGCACCTCGTACGCGTACCAGAGCGCGGTGGCGATCACCAGGATCGCGATCTGGAGGCCGCCGGCCTGGTCGTCGATCTGGGGCAGTCCCTCGGTGGACGTGTCGCCGTTCAGCGCCCGGCGCACCGACTCGCGCAGGTACGGGGAGACCGCCTCGATGTAGCGCCACACGAACCAGCCGTTGACCACGGCGTTGAGCAGGAACACCACGCCGAAGTCGATCAGGCGCGCGACCAGCCGGGCGCCGTACGACGCCAGTGGCAGTCCGTGCGGGCGCGGGATCGGCTGCGCTCCGGGCCAGTGCGGATACGGCCAGCCCGGCGGCGGGCCCTGCATGCCCGGCCCGGCCTGTCCCGGCTGGCCCGGCCACGGGTTCACCTGACCCGGCTGACCCGGCCACGGGCCGCCCTGGCCCGGCTGTCCCGGCCACGGGCTCGGTCCGCCCGGTCCGCCGGGCGTGCCGGACGTCGGGGTCGCGTCGGGGCGGCCGCCGGGACCGGCGGCCTGCTGGCCGGCGGCCGGCGTCGCGGCGGCCGGCGCGGGCTCCGGTTCGGGGGGCGGCGGGCCCTCGGGCGGGGTGACGTCGACCGGGATCGGCGCGCCGATCCAGCCCTCGCCGTCCCACCACCTGCGGGTCTCCTTGTCGGCGGGGTCGACGTACCAGCCGGGTTCCAAACTCACGATGCTGTCCTCATTCGCGACTGCGGGGCTCGCAGACCCGGCTCACTCCTCGCGCTCACGATGCCCCCTCAGTTCGCGACTGCGGGGCTCGCAGACCCGGCTCACTCCTCGCGCTCACGGGCCAACCTTAACGACGACCGTTCCGGCGAACTTGTCGTGGAGGCACTGCTGCCAGGGCTTGTCCCACAGTTGCCAGAAACCGTCGAGGTAGCTGAGGAACGGCACGAACATCCCGCCGGCGAACTCGACGACCCAGCGCTTGCCGAGCATGCCCCGGCTCAGCGCGGCGTCCGGCTGCACCGGCACGATCCGCAGCTTCATCACCTTCTTGCCCAGCGTCTGCCCGGTCCGGCGGGCGTACTCGACGTGGTAGACCCAGTAGAAGGCGAGCATCAGCAGCAGAACCCCGAGCTCGGCGGCGAACAGCGGCAGGAACACGCTCGTCCAGAGTTCGGCCGGGTCGGGGCCGTTCGGCCCGGACTGCTCGATCTCGTCGATCATCCGGACGAAGACGAGGAAGAAGACCGGCAGGAACAGTGCCATCATCACCGCCATGGCGACTGCGGTGTCGATCAGGTAGGCGAGCAGCCGGTCACCGAAGCTCGCCAGCGGCTGCCCGTTCGGCGCCACCGGGGGCGGAAGAGGCGCCGGGGCGTACCCGGGCGGGGGGTAGCCGGGCGGGCCGGCGTACCCCGGAGGAACGTGCTGCGCGGGCACCGCCGGTCCGCCGGGCGGCGCGAAGCCGCCGCCCGCGGGTGCAGGACCGGCGGGCGGCGGCGTCGGGTTCGGAGGAGGCTGGGTCACGCGGACAGTGTTACAGGTTCCCGCGCTTCTCCTGCTCGCGCTCGATCGCCTCGAACAGGGCCTTGAAGTTGCCCTTGCCGAAGCCGAGCGAGCCGTGCCGCTCGATCAGCTCGAAGAAGACGGTGGGGCGGTCCTGCACCGGCTTGGTGAAGATCTGGAGCAGGTAGCCGTCCTCGTCCCGGTCGACCAGGATCTTGCGGGACTGAAGCTCCTCGATCGGCACCCGGACGTTGCCGATGCGGGCGCGCAGCTCCGGGTCCTCGTAGTACGAGTCCGGGGTGTCCAGGAACTCGACGCCCGCCGCGCGCATGGCGTCCACGCTGGCCAGGATGTCGTTCGTGGCCACGGCGATGTGCTGGGCGCCGGGGCCCTGGTAGAACTCCAGGTACTCGTCGATCTGCGACTTCTTGCGGGCCACGGCCGGCTCGTTGAGCGGGAACTTCACCTTGCGGGTGCCGTTGGCGACGACCTTGCTCATCAGCGCCGAGTAGTCGGTGGCGATGTCGTCGCCGATGAACTCCGCCATGTTCGAGAAGCCCATGACGCGCTTGTAGAACTCGACCCACTCGTCCATCCGGCCCAGCTCCACGTTGCCGACCACGTGGTCGACGGCCTGGAAGAACCGCTTCGGCTGGAGGCTGGCGTCGATCATCGGCTGCCGGTCCACGATCGGGCCGCGGGCCACGAAGCCGGGCAGGAACGGGCCGGTGTAGCGGGACCTGTCGACCAGGCTGTGCCGGGTGTCGCCGTACGCGGCGATGGACGCCATCCGCACGGTGCCGTGCTCGTCGCTGACGTCGTGCGGCTCGACCAGGCCGGTCGCGCCCTGCGCCACGGCGTGCGCGTACGCGGCGTCCACGTCCGGCACCTCCAGCGCGATGTCGGAGACGCCGTCGCTGTGCTTCGCCACGTGCTCGGCGCCGTCGGCGTCCGGGCGGACCGCGCCGGTCAGCACGAAGCGGGCCGAACCGCTGGTGAGCACGTACTGCGCGTGGTCGCGGTAGCCCTGCTCCGGCCCCCGGTACGCCACGCAGGTCATGCCGAACGCGGTGGAGTAGTAGTGCGCGGCCTGCTTGGCGTTCCCCACCAGGAAGTGGACGTGGTCCATGCCCTTGACCGGGAACGGGTCGCGGGTGATGTCGTGGTCGACTGCGCCGACGAGAGCGTCGACGTCGACCTCCTCGGTCGACTGGGGTCGGTCGATCGCCTGGGTCATGGTGGCCTCCCTCGCGTACCGGCCGGCCTCGTGGGCCGCCGTGGATGTGCTCTTCCGGCGAGGATCTACGGACCGCGGTGAGTTGGGCAACAGTTGACGTTATTCCTGGTCAGGTTGTGCATTCGGTACGGTCGGACACCATGAACACTGGTCAGGATGTACAGCTCGACGAGCTCGACGCGCGCTTGATCGAACTGCTCGCGGAGGAGCCCCGGATCGGCGTGCTGGAGTGCTCCCGGCGCCTCGGCGTCGCCCGCGGCACGGTCCAGGCCCGGCTCGACAAGCTCGTCGACCGGGGCGTGGTGACCGGGTTCGGGCCGGACATCACCCCCGCCGCGATCGGGTTCGGGGTGACCAGCTTCGTCACCCTGGAGATCAGCCAGCGGCACGGCCACGACCAGGTCACCGCGCACCTCGCCGCGATCCCCGAGGTGCTGGAGGCGCACACCATCACCGGCTCCAGCGACCTGCTCTGCCGCATCGTCGCCCGGTCGAACACCGACCTCCAGCGGGTCATCGACCAGATCGTCGCCTCGGAGGGCATCCGCCGCGCGTCCACCATCATCGCGCTGGCCGAGCAGATCCCGTACCGCACGCTGCCGCTGGTCCGCTCCGCCGCCCGCGGGTAAGGAAGGGCCCCCTATTAACGCCTCCGGAGGTGGAAGGGCCCCTCATTAACACCCCGGACCGCCCAAGAAGCGCCGCGACACGCACCGCACGCGGCCCGGGGGACCGGTGATCGTCGCTACCGTGTGCGGTGTGAAGGGCCTAGGGGTACGCGGCTGGTTGCTGCTCGGGCTCGTCACCGTGGTCGTCCTCGCCGCGACAGGCGTCTGGAACCCGTTCCCGGCGCTCTGGGACTGGGTCGACCGCAGCAAGCCGATCAGCGAGCCCGACGTGGTCTGGCAGCAGCGCGTCGGCGGCACGCCGCGCAGCGTCACCATCGCCGGCGACACCGTGATCGTCGAGCAGCGCACCCGCATCGAGGCGCGCAACCTCGCCGACGGCGGCCAGCTGTGGGAACGCAAGGCCGACTGGTCGGCGGTCGCGGGCAGCGGCCGGGAGTCGGTCGTCGCCGTGGGCAAGCTGCTCGACAAGGGGTACGAGGTGCTCGACCCGGTCAGCGGCGTGACCCGGCGCCGTGACGATCGCGCGATCGCCGTCTGGACCTACCGGAACCTGCTGCTGGACGCGTACTGCGTGCAGGCCACCGACTGCACGCTGCGCGCCTGGGATCCGCGCGGCACCGCTCCGCTGTGGAGCGCGTTCCTGCCCGGCGTGCACAGCGGCGTGCTCGCCGACAACCCGGAACTTCTCGGCACCCGGCGGCTCGGCGCCACCCGGATCGACGGCGGGGTGGCCGGGCCGGAGTCCGTCCCGCCGCTGCTCGGCTTCCCGGTCGACGGACGGGTGCACGTGGTGGACACCGCCACCGGCCGGGTGCTCCAGAACGTCCAGCCCGGCCGGGAGGAGCGGCTCGCCGTGGTCGGCGGCCGGCTGCTGCGGATCGCGGCCACCTCCCGCGACGGGAGCTGCTACTACGCGGTCACCGCAGTGGACCCGGCCACCGGTCAGCAGGTGTGGCGGCGTACCGGGATCAACCTGCGCACCGCCGACTACGCCGGCTGTGTGCAGCGGGAGGACCCGCAGGGCGGACGCAACGTCCTCATCGGGGTCGCCCCGGACGGCCGGGAGGCGGTGCTCGACGGGTACGACGGCCGGCTGCTCCACGTCGGCGCGGACGGCGAGAAGCTGCTCGCCGTGGACGACCGCTACGCCGTGGTGCGCAGCGCCGACAAGGACTCGCTGCTGGGCCGGGAGCTGTCCGCCGACCGGACCCGCTGGACCCGCCCGGCGGGCGGCAAGGCCGGCGCGGCGCTCACCCCGTACGCGGCGGTGATCAGCGAGGAGAAGCCGTCCCGGCTGATCGCGGTCGGGCCCCGGGACGGCCGGGTGCTGGTCGAACTGCGCACCTCCGCGAACGCGCTGGCGGTCGGCCCGAACGGCATGATCATCGGCGAGGGGCGGGAGATCGGGTACGTCCGCTGGGGCGCCGGCACGTCCGAGGCGCCCGGGCCGGACCAGGACGGCGCGCCGGTGGCGCCCGACCCGGGAGGCAGTTGGCGCCCGCCGAGCGACCAGGGAAGTTGCGGACCGAAACGGGAACTCTGCGCCGACGGCAAGTGACAGCGGGTGAGAGGGTCGTCCCAGGACCGACCTGCGGGTGCCACCGATCGACGCCTCTGCCCTAGGCTTTTCGGTCATGAGCAGTGCCGCCGCCTTCTCGTACGCACCCCTGCTGCCGACCGGTCCCGACCAGACCGAATACCGCCTGGTCACCGACGAGGGCGTGGACGTCGTCAACGGCCCCGGAGGCCGCCGGTTCCTCACCGTGGATCCGGGCGCGCTGACCGCGCTGACGGCCGAGGCGATGCACGACATCGCCCACTTCCTGCGCCCGGCCCACCTGGCTCAGCTCCGCGCGATCATCGACGATCCGGCGGCCTCGCCGAACGACCGCTTCGTCGCGCTCGACCTGCTGCGCAACGCCAACATCGCGGCCGGCGGTGTGCTGCCGATGTGCCAGGACACCGGCACCGCGATCGTGATGGGAAAGCGCGGCCGGCACGTGCTCACCGACGGCACCGACGCGGAGGCGATCTCGCGTGGTGTCTACCAGGCGTACACCCGGCTCAACCTGCGCTACTCGCAGCTCGCCCCGCTGACCATGTGGGACGAGCGGAACACCGGCAGCAACCTGCCCGCCCAGGTGGAGCTGTACGCCGAGGACCCGGACGGCCACGCCGACGCGTACAAGTTCCTGTTCATGGCCAAGGGTGGCGGCTCGGCCAACAAGTCCTACCTCTACCAGGAGACCAAGGCGCTGCTGAACCCCACGCGGATGATGCAGTTCCTGGAGGAGAAGCTGCGGCTCATCGGCACCGCGGCCTGCCCGCCCTACCACCTGGCGATCGTCATCGGCGGCACCTCCGCCGAGTACGCGCTGAAGACCGCGAAGTACGCCTCCGCGAAGTACCTCGACGCGCTGCCCACCGAGGGCTCGATGAGCGCGCACGGCTTCCGTGACCTGGAGCTGGAGGCCGAGGTGCTGGAGCTGACCCGCAACTTCGGCATCGGCGCGCAGTTCGGCGGGCGCTACTTCTGCCACGACGTACGGGTGGTCCGGCTGCCCCGGCACGGCGCGTCCTGCCCGGTGGCGATCGCGGTCTCCTGCTCGGCCGACCGGCAGGCGGTGGCGAAGATCACCCCGTCGGGCGTCTGGCTGGAACGACTCGAAACCGACCCGGCACGCTACCTGCCCGACGTGACCGACGAGACGCTGGAGACCGAGGAGGTCGTCCGCGTCGACCTGAACCGGCCGATGGACGAGATCCGGGCCGAGCTGTCGAAGTATCCGGTGAAGACCCGGCTGTCGCTGACCGGCCCGCTCGTCGTGGCCCGGGACATCGCACACGCGAAGATCGCCGAGCGGCTGGACGCGGGTGAGCCGATGCCGCAGTACCTGCGCGACCACGCGGTCTACTACGCCGGCCCGGCGAAGACCCCCGAGGGTTACGCCTCCGGTTCGTTCGGCCCCACCACGGCGGGCCGGATGGACGCGTACGTGGAGAAGTTCCAGGCGGCCGGCGGCTCGATGGTGATGCTCGCGAAGGGCAACCGGTCCGCCCAGGTCACCCGCTCCTGCCAGGCCCACGGCGGGTTCTACCTCGGCTCGATCGGCGGCCCGGCGGCCCGCCTCGCGCAGGACTGCATCAAGCACGTCGAGGTGCTCGAATACGCCGAGCTGGGCATGGAGGCGGTCTGGAAGATCGAGGTGGAGGACTTCCCCGCCTTCATCGTCGTCGACGACAAGGGCAACGACTTCTTCGCCGAGGTCACCAAGCCGGTCCTCACCGTCGGCCGGCGCTGACGGCAGACGTACACCGAGGGGCGCCCGGTTTGGTCCGGGCGCCCCTCGGTGTGTTCGTCATGCATCGACATCGGTGCGCCTGCCCGGCAGGGTGGCCGGGCAGGCGCACCGCCCCCGTCGGATGTCGTCACCGACAACCCGCAACGAGTCTGTGTGCCGTCGCTATCGGATCGCTATCGCCTCTCCGCGCCGCTCGGTGACCACCGGGCTACGCTGCTGGAAGTTGCATGGCGGCAGGCGGGGGCGCGGATGCGATTCGGGATCTTGGGGCCTTTGCGGGTCGGCGGCGGCGAAGCCACAGTCACCGCGGGCCGGGATCGCACCGTGCTCGCCATGCTGTTGCTGCGCCCCGGCCGGGTGGTGCCGGTGGAGGACCTGGTCGACGCCGTCTGGGAGGAGCGTCCCCCGGCCACCGCGCGCACGCAGCTCCAGATCTGCGTCTCGCGGCTGCGGCAACGGTTCGCGGTGCTCGGGCTGCCGGCCGGGACGATCGTCACCGACCCGGCGGGCTACGGCATCCGGATCGAGCCGGACGACCTCGACGCCGACATGTTCGCCCGCGCCGTGGAGGCGGCGCGCAACGAGGCCGCCGCCGGCCGGCTGGCCGAGGCGCGCCGCCACTACCGGGCCGCCCTGGCGCTGTGGCGCGGTCCGGCGCTCGCCGGCATCCCGGCCCGGGTGGTACGACTGCGGGCCCAGGCGCTCGACGAGCAGCGGCTCGCCGTGCTGGAGGACTGCGTCGACGTCGAGCTGCGGCTGCGCCGGGGCACCGGACTGGTCGACGAGCTCACCGAGGCGGTCGAGCACAATCCGCTGCGGGAACGGCTGCGGGGTCAGTTGATGCGGGCTCTCTCGGCGGTCGGCCGGCAGGCGGACGCGCTCGCCGTCTACCGGGAGGGCCGGCGGATCTACGCCGAGGAGCTGGGCATCGAGCCCGGCGCGGCGTTGCAGGAGCTGCACCAGCGCGTGCTGGCCGGTGACGAGGCGGCGGGCGCGCGCCCCGCGGCCCCGGTACGCACGTTGCCCCGGGCCATCCGGGACTTCACCGGCCGTCAGCAGACCATGGCGCGGCTGGTCAAGGACATCGTCGAGGAGGGCACGCGGCTGTACCTGATCGACGGCATGGCCGGCAGCGGCAAGACGACCCTCGCCGTCCAGGTCGCTACCGGGTTGCGCGAGCGGTTCCCCGACGCGGAACTCTTCATCGACCTGCACGGGTACAGCGAGCGCAGCCCGCTGACCCCCGCGGCGGCCGCGGCCACCCTGCTGCGGCAGCTCGGCGTGCCGGCCGAGCGGGTGCCGGTCGACGCGGAGGACCGGCTGGCGATGTGGCGCTCCGAGCTGGCCGACCGGCGGGCCGTGGTGGTGCTCGACAACGCGGCGAGCGCCGCCCAGGCCGCGGCGCTGCTGCCCAGCGGTCCGGACAATCTCGTGCTGGTGACCAGCCGGCGGCGGCTGGCCGGGCTGGACGAGGGGCGACCTCACTCGCTGCCGGTCCTGGACCCGGACGAGGCCGTGGAACTGCTCGGCCGGATCGTCGGCGCCGACCGGGTGGACGCCGAGCCGGCCGCCGCCGCCGAGGTGGTCCGGCGGTGCGGGCATCTGCCGCTCGCCATCCGGCTGGCCGGTTCCCGGCTTGCGCACCGTCCGCACTGGCGGGTCGCCGACCTGGCACGGCGGCTGGCCGAGGCGCAGGACTCGCTGGCCGAGCTGGCGGTCGGCGAGCGGTCCGTCGGGGACGCCTTCACGCTCTCGTACGCGCAGGTCTCGGCACCGGCCCGGCGGCTGTTCCGGTTGCTCGGACTCCACCCCGGCGTACGGTTCGACAACCGGGTGGCGGCGGCGCTCGCCGACGTGCCTCTGCCGGAGGCGCAGGACCTGCTGGACGAGCTGGTGGACGTGCACCTGGCCGAGGAGACGGCACCGGGCCGCTACCGCCTCCACGACCTGCTCCGGGAGTACGCCCGGCGGTTGCTGGCCGAGACCGAGGGGCCGGACGAGCGACGGGCCGCGGCGGCGCACCTGCTCGACCATCACCTTCAGGTGGCGCTCGGCCTGGCGCTCGCCGCCGAGACGAAGCTGAGCGCGCTGAGCCAGGTCGCCTTCCCGCCGCCGCGGCGCCCCGATCTGCTGCCGGCCCCGGGCAGGCCGGGTCAGTCCTGGTTCGACGAGAACCGGGCGGCTCTCGTCGGACTGGTGCACCTGGCCGAGTCGGAGGGTCTTTCGGCGTACTGCTGGCAGCTGACCCGGGCGTGCTGGTGGTCCAACTTCGTCGGTGGTCACCTCGACGAGCTGGTCGAGACGCATGAGGTGGCGCTGCGCGCCGCCGTCGGGTCGGGGGACGAGGAGGCCGTGGCGATCACCATGAACTACCTCGCCTCGGCGAAGTTCCGGCTCGGGGACTTTCCGGAGGCGATCCGGTTCCTGGAGGCGGGCGTCGACAGGTACCGCCGGCTCGGTCTGCGCCGGGAGCAGGTCCAGGCGCTCTGCAACCTCGCCGCCGTGTGTTTCGGGACGGACGACGCGGAACGCTGCATCAGGTACGTCGACGAGGCGCTGCGGATCAGCCGCTACCCGGACGACGCGGCGACCATCTCCAGCCTGTTCAACATGCTGTCGGTCGCCGAGCTGTTCCGGGGCCGGTACGACCTGGCCCTCGAAGCGGCCCGCCGGCACATCCTCCTGGCGCGGGTGGCGGGGGATCCGCGGCACACCTCGAACGCGCTCGGCCACCTCGGCATGATCCGGCACCGCCTGGGCCAGACCGGGCCGGCCCGCCGACTGCTCCGGGCGGCCCTGCGCCTGAAGCGGAGCACCGCGAACCGGTTCGGTGAGGGGGAGATCCTCAACGAGATCGGCGTGATGGAGCGTGAGGCGGGCCGCCCGGCCGAGGCCGCCGCCCAGCACCGGGCCGCCCTGATCGCGATGACCGACGCGGGGGACCGGATCGGGCAGTGCGCCTCCCGGAACCTCCTGGCCCGCGCCCTGCACGATCTGGGCGATGTCGACGCCGCTGCCGACCTGTACCGCCGGGTGCTGGACGACGCCACGCGCCTGAGCCTGCGCTACGAGCAGGCCCGCGCGCTCGACGGCATGGCCCGCTGCCTGCGGCACACCGACGCCGACCAGGCCCGCCGGTACGCCGGGCGCGCGCTGGCGTTGTTCCGCCAGGTCGAGTCGCCGGACCAGCGGGAGACCGAGGAGTTGCTGGCCGAGCTTGGCTGAGGGCCGCGCCACTTTCCCTGCACACCGCCGGGAGGCGCGGCAGGATGGAACGCGTGACGACTCCAGAGGCGACCGGCTACCGGATCGAACGCGACTCGATGGGCGAGGTGGAGGTGCCCACCGAGGCGCTGTGGCGGGCGCAGACCCAGCGCGCGGTGCAGAACTTCCCGATCTCGGGGCGCGGGCTGGAACCGGCCCAGATCAAGGCCCTGGCGCAGATCAAGGGGGCGGCGGCCCTGGTCAACGGTGAGCTGGGGGTGATCGACGCGGACGTGGCGCAGGCGATCGCCACCGCCGCCGCGCATGTGGCCGAGGGCGGCTACGACGACCAGTTCCCGGTGGACGTGTTCCAGACCGGTTCCGGCACCTCGTCCAACATGAACACCAACGAGGTGATCGCCACCCTGGCGAGCCGCGAGCTGGGCCGTGACGTGCACCCGAACGACCACGTCAACGCGTCGCAGTCCAGCAACGACGTCTTCCCCACCTCGATCCACCTGGCCGCCACCCAGTTCGTGGTGGAGGATCTGATCCCCTCGCTGAAGCAGCTCGCGGGCGCGCTGGAGGAGAAGGCGGCCGAGTTCGAGACGGTGGTCAAGGCCGGGCGTACCCACCTGATGGACGCCACGCCGGTCACGCTCGGGCAGGAGTTCGGCGGCTACGCCGCGCAGGTCCGCTACGGCGTCGAGCGGCTGGAGTCGGCGCTGCCCCGGCTGGCCGAGCTGCCGCTGGGCGGCACCGCCGTCGGCACCGGCATCAACACGCCGCTGGGCTTCGCCGACCGGGTGATCGGCAAGCTGCGGGAGTCGACAGGGCTGCCGCTGACCGAGGCGCGTAACCACTTCGAGGCGCAGGGCGCCCGGGACGCGCTGGTGGAGACGTCCGGCCAGCTCCGTACCGTCGCGGTCGGCCTCTACAAGATCGCCAACGACGTGCGCTGGATGGGCTCCGGCCCCCGTGCCGGGCTGCGTGAGCTGCGCATCCCCGACCTCCAGCCGGGTTCGTCGATCATGCCGGGCAAGGTGAACCCGGTGGTGGCCGAGGCGATGCGGCAGGTCTGCGCCCAGGTGATCGGCAACGATGCGGCGGTGGCCTTCGCCGGGTCGCAGGGTGACTTCGAGCTGAACGTGATGCTCCCGGTGATGGGCCGCAACCTGCTGGAGTCGATCAAGCTGATCGCCGCGTCCAGCCGGCTGTTCGCCGAGCGGCTGGTGGCCGGCCTGGTCGCTGACGCCGAGGTCTGCCTGGCGTACGCGGAGGGCTCGCCGTCGATCGTCACCCCGCTCAACCGCCACCTCGGGTACGACGAGGCCGCCTCGATCGCCAAGGAGGCGCTGGCCAAGCAGGTGTCCATCCGCGAGGTGGTGATCGCCCGGGGCCACGTCGACTCGGGCACGCTCACCGAGACCCAGCTGGACGAGGCGCTGGACCTGCTCCGGATGACCCACCCCTGAGCCGGCGCCGGTAATTGCCTCGACCCGTCACAGGGGGCGCGGCATGATCCGACGGTGCGTGACGACGGCGGGGTGTTGCTGGAGACCGCGCGGCTGACGCTGCGCCGGTTCACGATGGACGACGTGGATCGGCTGGTGGCGCTGGACGCCGATCCGGAGGTCATGCGCTTCCTGACCGGCGGCGCGCCGACCCCGGCCGCGACGTTCCGGGACGAGGTGCTGCCCCGGGTGCTCGCGCAGTACGTCCGGCATCCCGGGCTCGGCCGCTGGGCGACGCTCGACCGGTTCACCGGCGAGTTCCTCGGCTGGCACTCGCTCGACCCGTCCGACGACGGCGCCGAGGCGGAGCTGGGCTACCGGCTGCGCCGCGCCACGTGGGGGCACGGGCTGGCCACCGAGGGCGCGCGGGCGCTGGTGCGGCACGCGTTCGACACGGTCGGCGTCCGCCGGGTGTGGGCCCAGACGATGGCGGTCAACGACCGCTCGCGGGCGGTCATGGCCCGCGCCGGGTTGCGCTACGTCCGCACGTTCCACCTGGCCTTCGACGACCCGATCCCGGGTACGGAGCACGGCGAGGTGGAGTACGAGCTGCGCCGCGACGCGTGGCCCGCGACGCGTCAGGAGTGGGACGCGGCGGCCCTGCGGGCGCGGTAGGCGCTCACCGCGGCGCGGTTGCCGCAGCCGGCGTCGCAGAACCGGCGGGACCGGTTCCGGGACAGGTCGACGAGCACGTTGTCGCAGTCCGGATGGTCGCAGTGCCGCAGCCGGCTCAGCTCGCCCATCCGGACCAGGTCGGCCATCGCCATCGCGGCCTCGACCGCCATCCGGGTCGCCAGCGGCGCGTCCCGCGGCACGGCGTGCAGGTGGTACGGCTCGTCGTCGTGCCGGACGAGTTGCGGCAGCGCATGCGACTCGCGCAGCAGCGCGTTGACGATCGCGACCACCTCGTCGGTGTCGCCGTACCAGATGCGGCGCAGCCGGGGCCGCAGCGCGCGGACCTGGCGCAGTTCGGCGTCGGTGTGCTCGTGCCGGCCGCTCCACCCGTGTGCGGTGAAGAAGGCGTCCAGGGCGGCCACGTCGGGCAGCCCCTCCCGGTCGTCGCCGGCGGTGTTCACCAGCGCGGCGACGCTGACCAGCGCGCATTCGGTGTCATGGGCGAAAAGCAACTTGACTCCTGTCGGAGGCTACGCCTAGCGTCATCAGCATAACCTTCCTTGACTCATGACCAGGAGATGCCGATGCGTGAACGGTCCGGCGTCGGGCTCGGCCTGGCACTGCTCTCCGCGATCACGTTCGCCACCTCGGGCACCTTCGCCCGCCCGCTGATCACCGGCGAGTGGTCGGCGGTCGCCGTGGTGATCGCCCGGGTCGGCATCGCCGCGTTGGTGCTCGCCGTCCCCGCCGTGCTGGCGCTGCGCGGCAGGTGGAGCGTGCTGCGCCGCAACGCGGGAACCGTGGTGCTGTTCGGGCTGCTCGGCGTGGCCACGGCGCAGGCGTGCTTCTTCAACGCGGTCCGCTACCTGCCGGTCGGCGTGGCGCTCCTGCTCGAGTACCTCGGCATCGTGCTCGTGGTCGGATGGATGTGGCTGGTCCACGGGCAGCGCCCCCGGCTGCTCACTGTGGCCGGCTCGGTCATCGCCCTGTGCGGGCTGGTGCTCGTCCTCGACCTCACCGGCGCCGGACGACTCGACCCGGTGGGCGTGCTCTGGGGCCTCGGCGCGGGCGTGGGGCTCGCCGGATACTTCGTCATCGCCGGCCGGATCGACGCGGGCCTGCCCTCGGTGGTGATGGCCAGCGGTGGCATGGCCGTCGGCGCGGTGGCGCTGCTCCTGCTCGGCGGCCTCGGCGCGCTGCCGCTCGCGGCCGGCACCGCCGACGTCACCTTCGGCGGGCACCGGGTGAGCTGGCTGGTGCCGATCGCCGGGCTGTCGCTCATCGCCGCCGTGGTCGCGTACCTCGCCGGTGTCGCCGGCACCCGGCTGCTCGGGGCACGGCTGTCCTCCTTCGTGGGCCTGACCGAGGTGATGTTCGCGGTGCTGATCGCCTGGCTGGTGCTCGACGAACTGCCCAGCCTGATCCAGCTGGCCGGCGGCGTGCTCATCCTCGGCGGCGTCGCGCTGGTCCGGGCCGACGAGCTGCGCGGCACACCATCGGTGCCGGAGACGGCGCAGGCCGAGCCGGTGCTGACCGGCGACCGATGAGCGGACCGCGCGGCACCGTCGTCTTCGACGCCGACGAGACACTCGTCGACCTGCGCCCGGCGGTCACCGGCGCGCTCGTCGCCGTACTCGAGGAGATGCGGCGGCGGACCCCGGCGGCGGCCGGAGTGGCGCTCGCGGACCTGGAGGGGGACTGGGGTGCGGTCTTCGGCGCGCTCAGCGCCGCCCCGGTGCAGGAGATCCGGCGGGCCGCGCTGGCCCGTTCGCTGGCCCGGGCGGGGCTGGAGGCGGACCTGGACGAGTTCGCGGCGTTGTTCTTCGCCCGCCGGTACGCGCTGAGCCGCCCCTTCCCGGACGTGCTGCCCGCGCTGGCGGCGCTGCGCCCGCACCACGTGCTGGGCTTCGCCACGAACGGCAACAGCCGCGCCGAACGCTGCGGCCTCCCCGGGCAGTTCGCCTTCGAGGTGTACGCGCACGAGGGTGGCCTGCCCAAGAAACCGGCGCCGGAGTTCTTCGCGGCGGTGGTGGCCGCGTCCGGGCTGCCCGCCGCGCGCATCGTCCACGTGGGCGACTCGCCGGAGCACGACGTGGCCGCCGCCCAGCGGGCCGGGCTGCGCGCGGTCTGGCTCAACCGGGCCGGGCTGCCCCGCCCGCGCGGCCTCGAACCGGACGCCGAGGTGTCCACGCTCGCCGGACTGTCCACGGTGCTCGCCACCCTGACGAGCGCGAATGCCTAGTTGCCGCCGATAACGGACGTCGATCTGGCGAAACCCGCTCCCGTGATGTGGGATGACACCACGTCCCTCAACGAGAGGATCTGATGTGGTGAGCAAGCGCTTCACCGTCGGCGCGGTCGCGGCTGCGGCCTCGCTGGCACTCACGGTGACCGGCCTGAGCATCCCGGCGAACGCCGCGCCGTCGGAGTTCCGGACCTTCACCGTGCTGGCCGAGAGCGGCGTCTCCAGCGACGCCGCGGTCGCCGCGATCACCGCCGCCGGTGGCAAGGTCGTCGCCCGCACCGACGACGTCGGCCTGTTCCAGGTCAGAAGCGACCGGGCGGACTTCGCCAGCCGGGCCACCGCGGCCGGCGCGCTGGTCGGCGCGGCCGAGGAGAAGGCGATCGGCCGCAAGCCGAAGCTGGACCGGGTCGAGCAGGAGCACCTGCTGGCCGCCGCGGCGACCAAGGGCAAGGCCGCCAAGGGCAACGGCAAGAAGATGGACCCGCTCGACGACAAGCTCTGGGGTCTGGACATGATCCGGGCCGACAAGGCCCGCAAGATCGAGCCGGGCGACCGCCGGGTCACCGTCGGCATCCTGGACACCGGCGTCGACGCCAGCCAGCCCGATCTGGCGCCGAACTTCAACTGGGCGCTGTCGCGCAACTTCGCCCCGGACATCCCCGAGGTCGACGGCCCGTGCGAGGTGGCGAGCTGCCTCGACCCGGTCGGCACCGACGACGGCGGGCACGGCACGCACGTGGCCGGCACCATCGGCGCCGCCGCCAACGGCTTCGGCCTGTCCGGCGTGGCCCCGAACGTCTCCCTGGTCGAGCTGAAGGGTGGCCAGGACAGCGGCTACTTCTTCCTCAACCCGGTGGTGAACGCCCTGGTGCACGCGGGCCGGTCCGGGCTGGACGTGGTGAACATGTCCTTCTACGTCGACCCGTGGCTCTACAACTGCACCGCCAACCCGGCCGACTCGCCGGAGGCGCAGGCCGAGCAGCGCACCGTCATCGAGGCCATGAAGCGGGCGCTCAACTTCGCGCACCGCAAGGGCGTCACGCTCGTCGGCTCGCTCGGTAACAACCACGAGGACCTGGGCGCGCCGCGCACCGACGTGAGCAGCCCGGACTACGGCGCCGACCCGTACCCGCGCCCGATCGACAACGCGACCTGCTGGGATCTGCCGGTCGAGGGCCCGCACGTGATCGGCGTGTCGGCGGTCGGCCCGTCCGGCAAGAAGTCGGACTACTCGAACTACGGCACCGAGCAGATCTCGGTGGCGGCTCCGGGTGGCTGGTTCCGCGACGGCTTCGGCACCGACACGTACCGCACCGACGCCAACATGATCCTCTCCACGTACCCGAAGAAGGTGCTCCAGGAGGAGGGGTCGGTCGACGAGAACGGCGACATCGTCGCCGGCTTCGAGAACTCGGTGTTCAAGCAGTGCACCGCCAAGGGTGAGTGTGGCTACTACACCTACCTCCAGGGCACGTCGATGGCGTCCCCGCACGTCTCGGGCGTGGCGGCGCTGATCGTCAGCAAGCACGGCAAGAAGGAGGGCCGCAACGGCTACGGCATGGCGCCGAACCTGGTCGAGCAGCACCTCTACCGGACGGCGGCCGAGCACGCCTGCCCGGAGCCGCGGCTGCAGAGCTACACCAACGAGGGCCGGAGCGCCGAGTTCGACGCGTACTGCGCGGGCTCGCTGAACTTCAACGGCTTCTACGGCTACGGCATCGTCGACGCCTACGCCGCGGTGAAGACCCCGGTCAAGCCCAACGTTCGACCGTAACCACCGTTTCCCCGAGGTGGCGGTGTCCGGAGTTCCCGGACGCCGCCATTTCGGCGTTCCGGTGACCTGCGCGGCTGGTGGCGTGGCGGCTGGTGGGGCGGCGGCCGGTGTCACGGCCGCCACCCCCGGGCCACCAGCGCGGCGCGGATCTCCCGCACCAGGGCGGGGAACTCCTTGCGCAGACGGCGGCCGGTCACGTGCAGCACCAGCCAGCCGGCCGCGACGAACTGGTTGAGCCGCCGCCGGTCGAGGTGCATCCGGTCCGCGTCGGAGTGCCACTGACCGTCGTACTCGACAGCGACCCGGAACTCCGGCCAGGCCAGGTCAGGGTGCAGGATCAGCCCGGTCGACACCCGCACCGGATACTGGGCCACCGCGCGAGGCAGGCCGGCGAGGACGAGACGGACCCGCAGGTGGGACTCGGGCGGGGACTGCGCCAGCCCGTCGGTCAGGCCGAACACCCAGGCTGCCCGCCGCCCACCGGGGCGACAGGCGTTCCGGGCCGCCTCGCTCGCCAGCGCCGACCGGTTCACCGAACCGGTACGCAGCAGCCCGTCGATGATGCCGACCGCCTCCACCGGATCGGCCCAGACCGCAGTCTCCCAAGCGCAGGCGGCCGGCTCGGTGCGTGGCGGAGGCCCGGTCAGGATCATCACCGCGCCGGGGGACGAGCGGTCCGCCGCCAGGGGTGCCGCGACGAATGACCTCGTGCCGGCGGGTGGGCGCGTGCCGGCGGATGCGGCGCTGCCGACGGGGACCAGGAGACCGCTGCGTGTGCTCGACATCGGGGCGTGGTGCACCCGGACACCCGGCTGGGAGTCGGCCCGGACCGTGGCCGGCAGCAGGACGTGCACGTCGTCGGTGAAGCCCGCGGCGTGCTCGACCCCGTGCAGGTAGGCCGCCGACGGACCGGCGATCGCCGCGCCGGGTGGCAGGCGCAGCAGCGCCGCGCGGCAGGCCAGCGCGTGGTCGCGGTCGAGCCGAGCGTCGGCGTAGACGTCCTGCCGGAGCCGGATCCAGGACGCGCCGCGCAGATGATGCCGGGACAGCAGCCCGCGCCGGATCGCTTCCGAGCCCCGGAAGACCTGCCAGGCCAACTCCGGTGGTCGATGAGGATGAGGTGGCATGTGACGAGCGTGGCGGCGCACGGGTCGAGATCGGTACCCCTGTGGACAGTCGCAGCCGTGCCGCCCTACGCGCCCTGTGGACAACCCCCGCACCACCTTGTCCGCGTGCTATAGCCCTTCGGCCCGCGCATGATCCACTCCATCTCGGGGACGTGGTGGTATCCGGGCCGTTTGATGCAGCCACCTCGCCGATCTGGCGTGAGGACCCGCGACGTGAGGACCCGCGAGGACCGGCGAGGGCACGCGGGTCAGGAGAACGCGGCAGCCACCGCCTCGGCGGCGGCGGTGACCTGGGCGCCGACATCCGCCACGTCGAGCGGGGTCAGCGACACCACCCCGACGCTGCCCTCCAGACCCGGCACACCGAGCACCGGCGCGGCCACGCCGTACGCGCCCGACTGAAGCTCGCCGCTGGTGCTCACCGGCCCCGGATCGCCGGCCCGCCCGGCCAGCACCGCCCGGCCGGCGGCCCCCCGCTCCAGCGGGTGCCGGGTACCGGTGCGGTACGCCACGTGGAACGACGTCCAGCTCGGCTCGACCACCGCGAGCGCCACCCCCTCGCCGCCCTCGACCACGGTCAGGTGGGCGGTCGCCCCGGTGTCCTCGGCGAGCCGGCGCAGCGCCGGCAGCGCCCCCTCGGCCAGCAGCGGCTGGGCGCGGCGGGCCAGGTGCAGCACGCCCACGCCGATGCGCAGGCGGCCCTCGCCGTCGCGCCGGAGCATTCCGTGGCCGGTCAGCGCGCCGACCAGGCGGTAGACGGCCGCCCGTCCGATGCCCAGCCGGTGCGCCGCCTCGGTGACGGTGAGCCCGCCCGGCGCGTCCGCGACCAGGTGCAGCAGCCGCAGGCCCCGGTCCAGGGTCTGTGCCGTCTCTCCCGTGCGTGCCGCCGTGTCCACAGCACGCAGCGTACGACCCGGCTCCGGCCAACCCGGAAATGTGCGGACGGCTACCCTTGTGAGGTGACGCTACGCCTGTATGACACCGCCACCCGATCGGTGCGGGACTTCGTCCCGCGGGAAGCCGGCAAGGTGGGGGTCTACCTGTGTGGTCTCACGCTCCAGGCCCCGCCGCACATCGGTCACCTTCGCTCCGGCGTCAACTACGACGTGCTGCGCCGCTGGCTGCTCCGCAAGGGCTTCGAGGTCACGTTCATCCGCAACCTGACCGACATCGACGACAAGGTCCTGGCCAAGGCGATGGAGCAGGACCGGCCGTTCTGGTCGATCGCGTACGCCAACGAGCAGATCCTCACCACCTCCTACCGGGCGTTGAACGTGCTCCCGCCGACCTACGAGCCGCGGGCCACCGGGCACATCCCGGAGATGCACGAGCTGATCGCCCGGCTGATCGAGACCGGCCACGCCTACCCGGCCACCGACGGCTCCGGCGACGTCTACTTCGACGTGGCCTCCTGGCCCGCGTACGGGTCGCTGTCCGGCCAGTCCCCGGCGGACATGCAACCTGCCGGCGACGCCCCCGACCGGGGCAAGCGGGATCCGCGTGACTTCGCGCTCTGGAAGGGCGCCAAGCCGGGCGAACCGGCCGATGCCTACTGGCCGTCGCCGTGGGGCCGCGGCCGCCCCGGCTGGCACATCGAGTGCTCGGCCATGTGCTGGCGCTACCTGGGCCCCGAGTTCGACATCCACGGCGGCGGGCTCGACCTGACGTTCCCGCACCACGAGAACGAGATCGCCCAGTCGCAGGCCGCCGACCTGCCGTTCGCCCGCTACTGGGTGCACCACGGCCTGCTCGGCATCGGCGGCACCAAGATGGGCAAGTCGCTCGGCAACACGCTCGACCTCGACTACGTGGCCTCGCTCGGGGTGCGCCCGGTGGAGCTGCGCTACTACTACGTCGCCGCGCACTACCGGTCCCGCATCGACTACTCCGAGGACGCGCTGCGCGAGGCCGCCGTGGCGTACCGGCGGATCGAAGGTTTCGTGCAACGGGCGGCCGAGCGGGTCGGCGCGGGCCGGCCCGGCGACCTGCCGCCCGCCTTCGTGGCCGCGATGGACGACGACCTCAACACGTCGGCGGCGCTCGCGGCGCTGCACGAGGTGGTCCGCGACGGCAACACCGCGCTCACCGCCGCGGACGATGTGACCGTCCGCACGACGCTCGCCGCCACCCGGGCGATGCTGGATATCCTCGGCGTCGACCCTCTGGACCCGGCCTGGACCGGCGGCGGCCGCACGGACGACCTGCGCGGCGTGGTGGACTCCCTGATCGCGCTGGCCCTGGAGCAGCGCGCGCAGGCCCGCGGCCGCAAGGACTGGGCCGCCGCCGACGCCGTACGCGACCAGCTCAAGCAGGCCGGCGTGGTCGTCGAGGACACCCCCCAGGGCCCGCGTTGGACTATTGGAGAGCAGGACTGATGGCCGGCAACTCGCAGCGCCGTGGCCGGCGACTGACGCCGAAGGCGGGCGCCCCCAAGGGCACCGGTGGCAAGAACAAGGACTCCCTCGCTGGGCGGGGCCGCACGCTGCCCGCCGACGAGCGGCCGTGGCACAAGGCGTACTCGGGCACCGAGAAGCTGCCCCAGCGCACCGCCTGGAAGCAGGACAAGGAGCGCCGCGCCGCCGCCGAGGAGGGTCGCGCACCCAAGATCGGTCAGCCCGGCACCAAGGACACCACCTGGGGCAAGGGCGGTGGCCGAGGCACGCCCACGACCAAGGGCCGGGGCGGCAAGGCGGCTGCCGGCCGTGGCGGTCCCCGGGTCGCGCCGGGCCGCAAGGCCAACCCGGCGAAGGACAGCCCGGAGCTGCTGGTCGGGCGCAACCCGGTGCTGGAGTCGCTGCGCACCCAGGTGCCCGCGACCGCGCTCTACACCGCGCAGGGCATCGACATCGACGACCGGGTCAAGGAGATCGTCCGCACCGCCGCCGACCGGGGCATCGCGATCCTCGAGGTCAGCCGCGCCGAGCTGGACCGGATGACCGGCGGGGTGCTGCACCAGGGTGTCGGCCTCCAGGTGCCGCCGTTCGCCTACGAGCCCTTCGACGACCTGGTCGCCGCCGCGCTGGAACAGGCCGCCCCGCTGCTCGTCGCGCTGGACGGCGTCACCGACCCGCGTAACCTCGGCGCGGTCATCCGGTCGGCCGCCGCGTTCGGCGCGCAGGGTGTCTTCGTACCCGAGAGGCGTGCCGCCGGGATCACCGCGACCGCCTGGCGGACCAGCGCCGGCGCGGCCGCGCGCGTGCCCGTCGCCCAGGTCACCAACCTGACCCGGTCGCTCAAGGCGTGCAAGGAGGCCGGCTTCGTCGTGGTCGGCCTGGACGCCGACGGACAGACCGACCTGTACGACCTGGAGGCAGCCGTCGGCCCGCTCGTCGTGGTGGTCGGCTCGGAGGGGCGCGGGCTGTCCCGCCTGGTCGGCGAGACCTGCGACCTGACCGTCAGCATCCCGATGGTCTCCGACGTGGAGTCGCTCAACGCCAGCGTGGCCGCTGCGGTCACGCTCGCCGAGGTCGCCCGCCGCCGGTCCGTCGAGGCCTGATCGAGAGCAACGAAAAGGGGCGGTCCGCCGTGGCGGGCCGCCCCTTTCTCGCGTACGTCAGATCCGCTGGCCGGTGGCGGCGTGGAAGACGTGGCTGCGGCCGGTACGCGGCTTGACGAACACGGTGTCGCCCATGTTCGGCATGCTGCGCCGGTCGGTGCGGACCACGAACCGCTCGTTGTGGCCCTCCAGCGCGGCGTGGCCGTAGACGTTGGCGTCGGAGCCGAGGTCCTCGACCAGCTCGACCACGACCGGCATGCCGCCCTCGGACGGGCTGACCAGGTCGCAGTCCTCCGGCCGGAAGCCGACGGTGACCTTGCCGTCGCCGCCCTCGGCGCTGGCCGCCTGGACCTGCTCGCGGGTCAGCGGCACGATCATCTCGGCGAACGCGCCGCCCTGCTCGGTCAGCTTCACCGTCTTGATGTTCATGGCGGGGGAGCCCATGAATCCGGCGACGAAGACGTTGGCCGGGGTGTCGTAGAGCGCCCGCGGGGTGTCCACCTGCTGGAGCACGCCGTCGAGCATGACCGCCACCCGGTGACCCATGGTCATGGCCTCGACCTGGTCGTGGGTGACGTAGACCGTGGTGACGCCCAGCTTCGCCTGCAGCGAGGCGATCTGGGTACGGGTCTGGACACGCAGCTTGGCGTCGAGGTTCGACAGCGGCTCGTCCATGAGGAAGACCTGCGGCTCGCGGACGATCGCGCGGCCCATGGCGACACGCTGGCGCTGACCGCCGGAGAGCGCCTTCGGCTTGCGGCTGAGGAACTCCTCCAGCTGGAGCAGCCCGGCCGCCTCCTTGACCCGCCGGTCGATCTCCGACTTCGAGGTCTTGCGCAGCTTGAGCGCGAACGCCATGTTCTCGTACACCGTCATGTGCGGGTAGAGGGCGTAGTTCTGGAAGACCATCGCGATGTCGCGGGCCTTCGGCGGGAGGTGGGTGACGTCCCGGTCGTCGATGTAGATCGCGCCGTCGTCGACGTCCTCCAGGCCGGCGAGCATCCGGAGGCTGGTGGACTTGCCGCAGCCGGACGGGCCGACCAGGACGAGGAACTCCCCGTCACCGATCTGGAGGTCGAGCTGGTTGACGGCGGGGCGCTCGGTGCCCGGATAGATCCGGGACGCCTTCGCGTAGGTGACCGTAGCCATGATGGAGCGCTTCCTTTCACCGGCAGGAACGTGCCGGACGATCCGAGTGAAGGAGCGACCGGCGCCCAAGGCACCGGCCAACGGGGTCGTCGCTCAGGCAGCCGAGGCCGGCCGGAGTGTCGTCCGTGTCACTGCACGGTAAACGGCTTTCGCGATCGTGCCAAGACGTGTCGCTCCGGGTGGGATGGACGGCATACGCATAACGGTCAGTCGGGCACGGCGAGGCATCAATCTCCCGCCTGGGAGCGCGTCCCGACGATGATCCATCGGTCGTACCGGTCGGGATGCCGACGTTTTCCGTGCTCGGGAGCCCTGCGAGGCGGGATTTCCGGGGCCCAGTCGCTATGCTGAGCGCGACGCACGCGCCCCTGTAGCTCAGCTGGCCAGAGCACTCGCCTTGTAAGCGAGATGTCGCCGGTTCGATCCCGGCCGGGGGCTCCATTTTCACAAGGCGTTCCGGGGGCGATGTCGCCACGGGACGCCGGGCTCCCGTCAGCAGCGACACGACGGCGTGCCGCACGAGCGGTCAGGCAGGCCCACGGCTGTCGGCACCTGCGGGCTCCCAGAGCTGGACCATGTTGCCCTCCGGGTCTCGAAGGCTCGCGAACCTGCCGTTCGGATACTCCTCGGGGTCCACCTCGACGTCGATTCCCGCACCGCGCAGTTGGTCCACCATCGCGTTCAGGTCCGCGACGCGGAAGTTGAGCGACCAGGAGTGCTCGGGGCCGCCGAAGTGCTCGGAGTCCGCCGGCATGGCCGCCAGGACGGTAGGGCCGGGCTGCTGCCACCAGGAGGACACGTCGTAGGACTCCGGTGCCAGATCCACCCCGAGATGGGTGGCGTACCAGTGGTTGATCCGGTCCGGGTCGTGGGCGCGGAAGAAGACGCCACCGATGCCCGTCACGCGTTCCATGATCTTCTCCCCACTGGGCGCTGTCAGGCTGAGCCTGCCGGATTCAGGCTAGAGGACCGAGAGGCACTCGCCACGGCGCTCGGCCACTAGTGGTCAGTCCCAGAAGTTGAACAGCAGCTCGCCGACGGTGGCCGGTGTCCAGTAGCCGATCTGGTCGTGTTCGGCGCGGTCGAGGGCGCTCAGGTCGGCCTGCGACAGCGGCATCCCTAGCCGATCGACGGTGAGGACCCTGGCGTCGGTCAGGGTGGCGAGGACAGCGGCGAGGCCGGGATGGTCGACGAACGTCACGGTGGCGTCGCCGCCGGCTCGCGGGCGGGCGAAGGCGATGAACGGCACGGTGACGTGCCGCAGCACCGCGACGTGGTGCCGGGCAGCGGCGATGTCGACGGTGTGGAAGCTGGGTGTGACGCCGGCGGGGGTCACGCCGGTGACGGTGGCACCGAGGGCGCGGGCGGCGTGGTGACAGACGGCGGTGAAGGCCCTGACGTCCGCTCGTCCGCCGGGTGCGTGGAAGCCGGTGGCCCCGGGCGGCAGTCTCATGGTCGGGCTCCCTGGTCGTCGCGGCCGGTGCAGGCTATCCGGCGCCGGCGTGGAGGCCCGGCCACCCGACCCCGCCCACGCCGGATATCGATTGCCTGCTCGGGATGCCTGCGCCACCCTCTCCGCATGCTTGAGACGCGCATCCTCGGCGAGGACGACTGGAAGGTGTGGCGGGAGCTGCGGCTCGCCGCGCTCACCGAGGCCGGGTACGCCTTCGGTGCCCAGCTGGCGGACTGGCAGGGCGACGGTGACCGCGAGGAACGCTGGCGCGGGCGGCTGGCCGTCCCCGGCTCGTACAACATCGTGGTGCTGCTCGACGGGCAACCGGTCGGGATGGCCAGCGGGATGCCGACCGAGCACGACGGGGTCGTCGAGCTGATCTCGATGTACGTGGCACCCGGGGGACGCGGCCGGGGCGTGGGCGACCACCTCGTCCGGGCGGTCGAGCAGTGGGCCCGGCTGGCAGGCGCGCGGACGCTGCGGCTCGCCGTGGCGGAGGGCAACCCGAACGCGTGGGGCCTGTACCTGCGCAACGGCTTCCGGGACACCGGCGACGTCGGCGGCCTGATGCCCGACGGCGTGCGCCGCGAGCACATCATGACCAAGATCCTCGCGAACGAGCCGTAGGGGCGGAAGGCGCGGGCCGCGCAGTAGGCTGACCAGCGATGAGTCGCGCCGTCGAGGAGTCCAACCGGGCGATGCTGCGCGGCCGGGACGCGATGGACCGGGCGTACGCGCAGCCGCTGGACATCCCCGCGCTGGCCCGGATCGCGTACGTCTCGGAGGCGCACTTCATCCGTACCTTCCGGGCCACGTTCGGCGAGACGCCGCACCGTTACCTGCAACGCCGCCGGGTGGAACGCGCCATGTACCTGCTGGCGCGCACCGACGAGCCGGTCACCGAGATCTGCCACCTGGTCGGCTTCGGCAGTCTGGGCACGTTCAGCCGGACGTTCCACGGCATCGTCGGTGAGTCGCCGTCGGCCTACCGGCGCCGCAAGACCATGCCCGCCGGCGTCCCGGGCTGCTTCACCAAGGCCTGGATGCGCCCGAGCAGCACGGCTGGCGAGCCGGCCACGGAGGGCAAGAAGCAAGCCGCCGTGCTCAGCGCCCCCGCACCTGCCGCCGCACGATGACCCAGAGCCGGTCGCCGAGCCGGGTCCGCCGTACCCAGCGCAAGCCGCCCAGCCGGCTCTTCGCCGGCGTACGCGGGCGCGGCGGCGCAATGACCCGCGCGTAGGTGGCGCCTGTCGGCGGCCTGGTGAAGGCGGGTTCCAGCCGTTCGGAGGCGACCGCCAGCGCGGTGAACTGGGCGAGCACCCGGGGATCGGGCCGGCCGCCTCGGGCGGCGGTACGCAGATCCCGCTCCACGACCGGCCGCCGGATCAGCTCGGTGAGCGGCCCGTGGACGGTGTCCAGCAGGTCGGCCACGGCGGCGACGCCGTCGCCCTCCCAGATCCGGGTGGCCCGGGACGGCCCGGTGGCGGCGCTGACGAACGGCACGTCCGCCCACTCCGGTACGAGCCGGGCGATCAGCGCGGTGTGCGGCAGCCGCGCCCGCTTCTCGGCCGTGGTGAACGCGAAGCTGGCCGCGACGAAGCCCGGCGCCAGGAACGGGGTGACCATCCCGGTGGTGTACGCGGAGGTGCACCACCGGCGCATCCGCTCGACCAGGTAGAGGTAGTCGATCAGGTGCTCGTCGCGGAGGCCGATGTCGCGGGCGTGGGCCAGCAGGGCGGTGACGCGGTCCCGTTCGGTGGCCAGTGCCTCCGGTGCCACCGCGGCGTTCGGCACGCCCGCCAGCAGCTTGGTCAGGCCCGCCTGCTCCGGGGTGGGCGCCGGGTCGGCGTCGGCCCGCGGATACCAGTAGCCGACGACCAGTTCGCCTGCCGCGCCGGTGAGGCTCGGCGCGCGTACCACCTCGGGCAGCCGGGTACGCACGGCCGGCCGGGCCAGGTAGTTCGACGGGAACTGGTGGTCGTGCAGCGCGGCGAGCCGTCGCGCCCGGTCCCGGAGGCCGACGCCGAGGACGGTGGCCGGGGGAGCGGCCGGTACCAGGCGGTGCGGCAGCTCCAGCCCGCGCCGGTCCCGCACGAGCCGGACCAGCTCGCGGGCCACGTCGCCCTCGGCGGCGGTGTCGTCGTTCGTGGCCAGGTTCGGCGTACGGCTGGCGGCGACGAGCGTCGCGGCGATGAGCCGGGAGTCCTTCCCGCCGGAGAGGCCGAGCATGACCTCGCCGTCGTGCAGCCGGTGCAGACCGGCGACGGCCCGGGTCAGCGCGTCGGCGGCCCGGTCCAGCCGTTCGCCGAGCGGCCGGTCCCGGTCGGCGAGGCCGCTGCGGACCACGTCGTCGGTGGCGTACCGGATCTCGCTGGTGAGCTGCCATCCGCCGTCGGCGCGGCGGCGGCCGGTGATCCGCTCGCCCGGCCGCAGCAGCCGGATGTCGGCGAGCGGGGAGAGGTCGCCGCCGAAGTGGCCGGTGAGCAGGTACGACGACCAGCCGGCCGGGTCGGGGCGGGCCTCGCCGTGCAGGAAGGCGGCGAGCAGGCCGGGCCGGGTGCACCAGGCGGTGACGCCGTCGGCGGTGCCGGTGAAGACGCGGGCCATGCCGAGCCAGTCCTGTTGCAGGGTGAGGCGGTCGTGGTCGAGGGCGAGCAGCGCGAACGGCGGTACGACGTCGCGGTGCACGTCCGCGCCGGTGAGCAGGTGGCGGGCGAGCGTCACCGGGTCGTCGTCGACGCCGACCGGGATGCCCACCGAGACGGCGGTGACGTCGTCGTCGCCGGCGACGGGCGGCCACCGGTAGCCGCCCGGGTCGGCCGGGTGCAGCACCAGCACACCCCAGTCGGTGCCGCCGATGTGCCGGCGGTGCCAGCTCTCCGGCACCAGCCCGGCGGCGGCGCTGTCGAACCGGGCGACGGCGGCGTCACCACGGGACTCCGGAAGGGCACTCGTGGCGGCCCAGGCCAACATCAACTGCATCGACTTCCCCCGATGTCGTCGCGAAGACGTTAACAGCGGGTGACGAGACGGTGTCCCCGTGTGGACAAACGACGCAAGCCGGACCGGGTGCCGGGGGCGGCAGGACTGCGTGTTTTGGATAAGCAGCAGGCCGGGGCGCTGCTCTAGCGTCGTCGGCATGACGATGACTTCGACTTCCCGCTCCCAGATCTACGTGCTCGACCAGGACGAGGCGCTCGACTTCTACGTCGGCAAGCTCGGCCTGGAGGTCAGCCTCGACCAGGATCTCGGTTTCATGCGCTGGCTCACCGTGCACGTGCCGGGCGACCCGGGCCGGGAGATCCTGCTGGAGAAGCCGGGCCCGCCGGCGCTGGACCCGAAGACCGCCGAGCAGGTCCGGGAACTGCTCACCAAGGGCGCCGCGGGCGGGTTCCTGTTCTTCACCACGGACGACGCGCACAAGACGTACGCGGACCTGGTCGCGAAGGGCGTCGAGGTGACCGACGAGCCGACCGACCAGCCGTACGGCATCGACTTCGGCATCCGCGACCCGTTCGGCAACCGCATCCGGATCGGGCAGATGCGCCAGGGGCAGTGAACGGCGGGCCATCCGGACGGCGGGCGGCGGGCTAGTCTCGCGGTCCCCGACCGTGGAGGTGCCGATGCCCAGCCGCCTGCTCTACCTGGTCCGTCACGGCGAGCAGGCCCGGCCGGAGGAGGAGGCGGACACCGGGCTGTCGGAGCGAGGGCGGCGGCAGGCGACGCTGCTGGGCGAGCGGCTGCGCGGCACGCGCTTCGCCGCCGTACACCATGGGTCGGCCCGCCGGGCCGCGGAGACCGCCGCCCTGGTCGCGGCGTCGCTGCCAGGTGTTCCGGTACGCGAGGACGACCGCGCCGGCGACCACATGCCGCACGACACCGACCCGGCCGGCCTGCCGGAGTCGTACGCGGCGTTCCTGGCCGGCTTCTCCGAGCGGGAGCGGCGCGACGGACCGCGCGTGACCGCGGAGGCGGTGGCGCGGTTCGCCGCCGCTCCCGCGGAGGGTGACGTACGCGAGCTGGTCGTCACCCACAACTTCCTGGTCGCGTGGCTGGTGCTGCACGCGGTGGACGCACCGGCGCGCCGGTGGATCGGGCTGAACCAGCAGAACTGCGGGCTGACGGTGATCCGCTACAGCTCGGGCGGCCGGCCGGCGCTCATCGCGTTCAACGACGTCGCCCACCTGCCGCCCGAGCTGCGTGCCACCGGTCTGCCCGACGACTACCGGATCTGATCCGGCGCTCAGGCGATCAGCTTCACCACGGCGTCGGCCACGGCGCGGGCGGACTGCGGGTTCTGGCCGGTCACCAGCCGCCCGTCGACCACCACGTGCTCGGTGAAGTCCGGCGCCGGTACGTGCTGCGCGCCCGCCTCGCCGAGCTTGTCGGCGAGCAGGAACGGCACCTCGTCGGTGAGGCCGACGGCCGCCTCCTCGCTGTTGGTGAACCCGGCCACCCGCTTGCCGGCGATCAGCCGGGAGCCGTCGGTGAGGGTGAGGTTCACCAGCGCCGACGGGCCGTGGCAGACGGCGGCCACCACGCCGCCGCGCTCGTACACCGAGCGGGCGATCCGGGCCAGGTCGGGGTCGTCGGGGAAGTCCCACATGGTGCCGTGGCCGCCGGCGAAGAGGATCACGTCGTACCCGGCCGGGTCGACGTCGGCGGCCTTCGGGGTGTCGGTGACGCCGGCGGTGGCGAGGAAGTCGTTCTGGGTGCTGTCGTTCTCGTCCCGCCCGTCGACGGGCGGCTCCCCGCCGGCCACGGAGACGAGGTCGACGTCGTACCCGGCGGCCCGGAACACCTCCCACGGCTCGGCGGCCTCGCCGACGTAGTAGCCGGTCGAGCGGCCGGTGCGGCCCAGCTCGGAATGACTGGTCAGAGCGATGAGTGCGCGAGTCATGCCTTCCATGCTGGCCCGGCCGCCGGCCCGCCGGCCATAGGCCGATGTCACAGCCGGAACGGGTTTGGAATCGGGCCGGGTCAGCCGGTGGCGCCGTTGAGCAGGTCCACCACCTGCGCGGTGACGGCCGGCGGCGTGGTCTCCGGCGGGCAGTCCACGTAGCCGACCTGGTTCGGCCCGATGGTGAGCCGGTAGGTGAACGCGTCGGCGCACATGGTCGGCGGGACGGTGGCGGCGGCCTCGGTGGCCAGCCGGGGGTCGGCCGCGAGTTGCCGCAGCCGGGTGAGCTTCTCCGCGCCGAGCTGTCCCTCGCGGGAGGCGCCGGCGCGGTCGGTCCTCGTCCAGTGGCCGTCCGGCCCGACCCGGACGGTGTCGGACAGCCCGGCGATGCCTCCCGACTTCTCGAGCACGACCTCGGAGACGAGCGGCGGGGGCCCGTCAGTGACGACGGGCGGCGCGTCGGTGCGGGCGCAGCCGGCGAGCGGGACGAGAAGGGCGGCGACGGCCGCCACGGCGGGGGCAGCTCTCATACCGGTTCGGACGCGCGACGGGACCACCCGGTTCCGGGTCACCGCTCCTCCTCCTCCGTTCGGTCAGTGTCTCCGGCGGGTTCTCGCCAGCCTCTTTCACGTTCTTCGATGTATCGCTATATCTACATCAGTGACTACCCCCGTCACAACTTCGCCTTCCAGGAGGGCCCGTGAAAAGATCCGTCGCCGCCGTCAGCGCAGCGCTGCTCACCAGCAGCGTGCTGGCCTGCGTCACCACCTCGGCGCAAGCGGCAGCGCCAACCGCCCCCAGCCCCGAGACCTCTGCCGCAGCCAAGGCCGCGAGCCTGCTGCGCGCCAACCCCGGCGTCGTCCAAGGCGCCGGCGGTGAGGCCTATCAGGCCGTCCGCACCAAGGTCGACCCCTCCGGGGCCGCGCATACCCGCTACAGCCGCACCTACCAGGGCCTGCGGGTGTACGGCGGTGACTTCGTCATCCACACCGCCCCGAACGGCACCCTGACCAGCGCCTCGGTCAGCCTCTCCGCTCCGCTGACCCTCAGCACCACCGCGAAGGTCGGCGCGGACGCGGCAAAGGCCAGCGCCCGCAAGACGTTCTCCGGGTCGCTCACCTCGGTCGGCGCGCCGGAGCTGTTCGTCGACGCCAGCAGCGGCAAGGGCCGCCTCGCCTGGGAGACCGTCGCGACCGGCTGGAAGGCGGACAAGCAGACGCCGTCGAAGCTGCACGTCATCACCGACGCCACCACCGGCAAGGTGATCGGCTCGTACGACGAGATCGAGTCGGTGGCCGGCACCGGCCAGGGCGTCTACACCGGCTCGGTCACCATCGACACCACGCTCTCCGGCAGCACGTACCAGATGATCGACCCGGTACGCGGCAACGGCCGTACCTGCGACATGAACAACGGAACCTCCACCTGCACCACGTTCACCGACGCGGACAACGCGTGGGGCAACGGCGCCACCTCGAACCGGCAGTCGGCCGCCGTGGACGCGCACTTCGGCGCCGCCAAGACGTTCGACTACTTCAAGAACGTGCACGGCCGCAACGGCATCTTCGGCAACGGCCAGGGTGTGCCGAGCCGGGTGCACTACGGCAACAACTACGTCAACGCGTTCTGGGACGGCTCCCAGATGACCTACGGCGACGGCTCGGGCAACTCCCGCCCGCTGGTCTCGCTGGACGTGGCCGGTCACGAGATGAGCCACGGCGTCACCGAGGCGCTGGCCGGGCTGGTCTACTCCGGTGAGTCCGGTGGCCTCAACGAGGCCACCAGCGACATCTTCGGCAACATGGTGGAGTTCTACGCCGCCGCGCCGAGCGACCCGGGTGACTACCAGGTCGGTGAGAAGATCAACATCAACGGCAACGGTACGCCGCTGCGGTACATGTACAACCCGTCGCTGGACGGCTCGTCCGACTCCTGCTGGTCCACCAGCACGAAGAACAAGGACGTGCACTACTCCTCCGGCGTCGGCAACCACTTCTTCTTCAACCTCGCCGAGGGCACCGGCGCCACCGCGTACGGCACCTCGCCGGTCTGCGGCTCGGCCCCGGCCGTGACCGGCATCGGCCGCGCCAAGGCGGAGAAGATCTGGTACCGGGCGCTCGACGTGTACTTCACCTCGAACACCTCGTACGTCAACACCAGCAACCCGGCCAACACCGCCCGCGCGTACACCCTGCGGGCCGCCACCGACCTGTACGGCAACTGCTCCACCGAGTACAAGACCGTCCAGGCCGCGTGGACCGCGGTGAACGTGGCCGGCAACGACGCGCCGTGCAGCTCGACCGGCAACGACTTCTCCGTCTCGCTCTCGCCGACCTCCGGGTCGGTCACCGCGGGCGGATCGGCCTCGGCCACCGTCGGCACGTCCACCACCAGCGGCACCGCGCAGACCGTGACGTTCTCCGCGTCCGGCCTGCCGACCGGCGCCACCGCGTCGTTCAGCCCCACCTCGGTGACCTCGGGCGGCTCGTCCACGCTCACCATCGCCACCAGCTCCAGCACCCCGGCCGGCACCTACTCGGTGACCGTCACCGGCAGCGCGGCGTCGGGCACGAAGACCGCCACGTACTCGCTGACCGTGAGCAGCGTCGGCGGCGGCTGCACCGGTGCCGGCCAGAAGCTCGGCAACCCCGGCTTCGAGTCCGGCAACACCGTCTGGGCCACCACGTCCGGCGTGATCGGCCAGTACGGCTCGCAGGGCCAGCCGACCCGCACCGGTACGTGGAACGCGTGGCTGAACGGCTACGGCAGCACCCGCACCGACACGCTGTCGCAGTCGGTGAGCCTGCCGAGCGGCTGCTCCGCGTACAGCCTTTCGTTCTGGCTGCACATCGACTCGGCCGAGAGCACCACCAGCGTCCAGTACGACAAGCTGAACGTGCAGGTGCTCAACTCGTCCGGCTCGGTGCTGGCCACGCTGGCGACCTACTCGAACCTGAACAAGGCCAGCGGCTACAGCCAGAAGTCGTTCAACCTGGCCGCGTACGCCGGGCAGACCGTCACGCTGAAGTTCACCGGCACCGAGGACAGCTCGCTGCAGACCTCGTTCGTGATCGACGACACCGCGCTCAACGTCTCCTGACCTGACCGCCGATCCCGGGGCCCGGCGGCCACCCCACGCGGGTGGCCGGCGGGCCCCGGCCGTTACGGTCGCACCATGTCCGACGCGGAACTGACAGTCACCCGGGACGGCCCGGTGGCCACTGTCGTCATCCACAACCCGGCCCGGCGCAACGCCATGACCCCGGCCATGTGGCGGCAGCTCCCGGTACTGCTCGACGGTCTGGAGGCGGACCCGGCGGTACGGGTGCTGGTGCTCACCGGTGCGGGCGGCACGTTCTGTGCCGGCGCCGACCTGGGCGACCTGGACGAGCTGCTGGCCGCCGGTGACGGCAGCATCGCGGTGGCCGCCGAGGAACGGCTCGCCGCGTTCGGCCGCCCCACTGTGGCCGCCATCGAGGGCGCCTGCGTGGGCGGCGGCTGCCAGCTCGCCGTCGCCTGCGACCTGCGGCTGGCCGCGGCGGACGCCCGGTTCGGCGTACCCCCGGCCCGGCTCGGCCTGGTCTACCCGGCGCCGACCACGCGGCGGCTGGCCGCGCTTGTCGGTCCGTCGGCGGCCAAGCACCTGCTGTTCACCAGCGAGCTGGTGAACGCCGAGCGGGCGCTGCGGATCGGCCTGGTGGACGAGGTGCTGCCGGCCGGCGAGCTGGCCGGGCGGGTGGCGGCGCTGACCGCCACCATCGCCGAGCGGTCCCGGCTCACCGTGACCGCCGCCAAGGAGATCGTGGACGGCCGTGCCGACGCCGACCGGCTCGCCTGGTGGCACGGCCAGGTGCGGGACAGCGGTGAGGCCCGCGAGGGCGTTGCGGCGATCAACGAGCGCCGCCCGCCGCGCTTCGGCTGGACCCCGCCGGCCGCCCGCTGACCGCCGTTTGCCCGGCACCCCTCGGCGGGTACGTCCCGATGGTCGAACGGGGGACCATCGTGGACGGTGATTCGGAACGTCGGGAGATCAAGCGGGGACGCCGTAGCGTGCGGCTGCTGCTGGTCGGCACGGTGCTGACATTCGCGCTGGCGTCGCTGCTGGTCGGGCTGATGGCGGACGGTGCGTTCCCGAGAAGCTGGCTGGAACGCGGCGACCCACCCGACTGGGTGGAGGTGACCGGCCTGGTCCTCGCGGTGCTGGGTATGGGGCTCGAAGTCGTCGCGCTGGTCCGCATGGTCCGCGGCGGTAGCTACCGGGCCGACCGCGAGTCGCGGCTCTGGGCGCTGAGCTTCCGCCGTCGCCGGGAACTGGCCCGGGCCGTCCGGCGCGGGGTCGTGGAATCCGCCGACGACCTGCCGTGGCTGCGCGTCACCGCCGCCCAGATGATCCGGCAACGGCGACTCGTGCCGTTGTTCGGGGGCCTGGTGACGATGAACCTCGGCCAGTTGCTGCTCAGCCTGGCGCCGATCTGGTTCGTCCTGTTCGGCGTCACCGGGGTGGCGTTCGGGCTCGCCTGCGGGCAGATCCTCCGGGACGCGCCGCGGGCCGAGACGTTCCTGCGGGAACACCCCGGCGATCCGGTGGTCACCGCGCCGACCGGCTCTGGCTGACCTGGGCCAGCAGGTCGTCCACCGACCACTGGTCGGAGGCGTGTTCGCCGTACTTCGCGGCGAGCACCCGCCCGTCCGGTGCGATCAGGAAGTCGGCCGGCAGGCCGAGCCGGCCGCCGTGCGGCGTGCGGGACGGCAGCTTCTCCCGGCCACGCAGGACGTGCCAGGTGCCGGTCACCACTGCTCGCAGGATCGGCAGCCAGGCGCGCGGGTCGAGCAGCGACCGCCGCGCCGACTCCACACCGAACTCCCGGTAGAGCCGCCGGTCCGGATCGGCCACCACGGCGAACGGCAGGTCGGCGACGTGCTCGCGCAACTCGTCGGCGGGGGAGTGGAAGAGCACCACCTCGCGTACGCCTGCCGCCTCGATCTCGGCGTGCCGGCGGACGATCGAGCGCAGGTGGAGGTTGCAGACCGGGCAGCCGGCGAAGCGCCGGAACTGGAGGTGGATCAGGCGGCCCGGATCCGGCAGGTCGATTCCGGTGCCGGTCACGCTGGTCAGGTGGCGGGGGGTGACGACGTCCATGCGCGCTCCCGTTGTAGGCGTACGACGTACTCCTACAACCGTAGGCGTATCTTGTACGCTGTCAAGGCCATGCCCCGTCCCCGTTCCCTGACCCCGGCCCAGCTCGCCGACGCGGCGCTCGCGGTGCTCGACCGGGACGGCCTCCCCGGCCTCACCATGCGTGCCGTCGGCGCGCAGCTCGGCACCAGCACGATGGGCCTCTACCGCTACGTCGCCGACCGCGACGAGTTGGAAGCGCTCGTCGTCGAGCGGGTCCTCGAACCGGTCGACACCCGCCCGCCGCCCGACGTCCCGTGGGCGGACGGCATCCGCGACCTGGCCGAGCGGGTACGCCGCGCGGTCGGTGTCCACCCGGCAGTGGTGCCGTTGCTCCCCGCGTACCGGCACCGCTCGCCGACGATCCTGCGCTGGGGCGAGGCGGTGCTCGCGATGCTGACAAGGGCCGGCTTCACTGGCACCGTACGGGTGATCGCGTTCCGCGCCCTGCTCGGCTACGTGGTCGGGGCGATCCAGATGGAGCACCTCGGCGCGCTGTCAGGCCCCGGAACGGCTGTCATCGCGGCGCTGCCCCGCGACGAGTTCCCCCTGCTCGCCGCGACCGCCCGTGAGGCCGGCGCGGTCGCACCGGAGGACGAGTTCGGCGGCGGGCTCGACCTCCTGCTCGACGGGCTGGCCCGGCGGCTCGACAGCTAGGCGCCCTGGTGGGACCGGCGGGCGCGGCGCCGGGGCATACCCCGACACCGCCCCCTGTGCCCGCCGGCCGTCGGTCACCGCGCCAGCGCGGCCCAGCTCGGCGTTACCGGCTCCCGCCGCAGCGGCATGCCCGCCTCGGCCGGGGTCCGGTCACCCTTGCGCTGGTTGCACGCGTAGCAGGCGGCGGTGGTGTTCCCCCAGGTGTTCCGGCCACCGCGCGAGCGGGGCAGGACGTGGTCGATCGTGCTCGCCGCGCCGTCGCAGTAGGCGCACTTCCGCCGGTCGCGCGCCAGCACCCCGGCCCGGGACCAGGCCGGGCCGGCGCTGAACCGCCAGCGGGTCACCACGTACCGGACGAGGCGGACCACCCGCGGCAGCGGGAAGACGCCGATCACCCGGTCGGGCTCGGCCTCGTGGATCTCGGCGACCCGGCGGCAGAGCATCCGGATCGCGTGTTTGACGGTGACCCGGTGCAGCGGGCCGAGGTCGGCGTTGATGACGAGGACGGCGTCCACCGGGCTCTCCCTTCACGATCGGCGGTACGGCGACGACGGGGACGCGCGAGGCGTGTCAGTCGTGCCCTCCGGGCCAGGGACCGTGTTCCCGGTAGCCGTCGCCGAGCAGCCACGACGTCATCGTGGTGGCGTATCGCAGCGACATCGACGGCTCCTGGAACGGTGGTTGACCTTGCGCGATCACGGTAGATCGATTCGGGAATCGCCTGCAACGTATTTCGATCCGTCGTCGGCGGGCCGCCGCTGCCGTCCGGCCCGCCCGGCACGTCTCGCGGCGATGAGCGGCCTGTCGATCCGGGCGGTCATCTGCACCACCAGCTCGCTGTCCAGCAGCGGGCGGTTCACCTCGGCCGCCACCGACAGCGTGGGTGTGGAGATCGACCGCCAGATCGCGGTGAGCCCGGCGCCGAGGCCGACGAGCGCCACCGCCGCCCGGGTGGTGGGGGAGCCCGCCGCGGCGGCGGCGCTCACCCCGACCACCGCCAGCAGCACGAGGAGCAGCGGTGCCAGCACCGGCCAGAAGATGCCCCGGGCGGCCTGCGCCACCAGCTTCCGGTCCCGGATGATGACGTTGCGGGCGACCACCGCCCAGTTCTCCTCGTCCAGCAGGTCACGCGGGTGCAGGCCGCCGGTCAGCACGTCCTGCCACAGGTCGCCCTGGTTGCGCAGCTCGCGTGCCAGCTCGGCGAGCCCGGCCTCGCCCGGGTCGCCCACCGTGGCGCGACCGACAGCAGTGGCCCAGGCGGCCAGTGAGCGGCGCACCACGGCGGCCGAGTACGGCGGCAGCACGCTCGCCAGCTCGTCCAGCCACCTGCTGATCTGGAGGTGCCGGCCACCGAAGCGCGCGGCGAGCTGGTCGGCGTCGCCGCGCCGGACGGTGTCGGCGAGCGAGCGTCCGAGCCGGTACGCCACCCCCACCCGGTGGTTCGTCGCCATCGTCCAGCGCAGCACGTCGATGTTGAGGTCGTCGAGCGCCCGCAGCAACGGTTCCCGGTCGGCTCCGGCTCCGGTGATGCGGCGGGCGGCGGCCGTGGACGGCACTGTACGGCCGAGCGGGGTCAGCGGCGCGATCTGGGCCAGCGCCACGTCCACGCCGTCGAGGTACATGCTGAGCCGGTGCCGCCCGGCCAGCTCGGTCAGGTTCGACAGCTTCGGCGGCGCCGGCACCTGCCGGTGCCCGTCCTCGGTCAGGTCGGCGGTCTGCGCGTGGTGGTAGGCGTCCGCCATGGACCAGCCGAGTCGCAGCGCGGTGACCACCGCGGTCCGTTCGTCCCGCGGTGTCCCGTGCTCCTCCTCGCGCCGCTCCCGTGTCGCGGTGCTCACCGCCCGACCTCCCGTGTCACCGGATCAGTCGAGCGTAGAGCCGTTTTTGTCCGCTTATAGCCGTTTCGATCCGGTCTTCCCCGCCAGCAGGCCGCGCGGCCGGATCGAGCGGACCGGCTCGGCCGCCGCCCCCTCGTCGCGCAGGATGTGGTTCGCCGCGATGATCCCGGTGGCCGCCGACCGTTCCATCAGCGCGCTCGGGAACTCGGTGCGGATGCCGTCCCCGGCCAGGTAGAGGCCCGGCGCGTCGGTGCGTACCCCCGGACGCCAGGCGTGGCTACCCGGCGTGAACGCCGGTGCCTGCGCCTCGACGCGGGCGCGCAGCTCGCGTACCCGCAGGTCGGCCACCTCCGGCCAGAGCGCGGTCAGCTCCCGCAGCATCCGCGCGGCCAGCTCGTCGGCCGGCACGTCCGGCTCGCAGGCGTACGCGTGCAGTTCCACCACCGAGCCGCCGGTCCGCTCGGCCCAGCGGCGCGGCTCGTCCTCCAGCCGGTGGTAGAGCGTCACCGAGTCCAGCGTGGGCTGCCGGGAGACGCCGCTGAACACCGCCCGGTCGGCCCGGACGTCCCCGTCCATCCAGTAACGCGCCACCGCGTACGGCGGCCCGGGCGTGCCGAAGGCGGGCATCCGCGCCACCAGCTCGGGTGCCGCCGCGACCAGGCCGGGCGAGGCGCCGACCAGCGCGGCGAGCGCCGGCGGGTCCACCGCCAGCACCACGTGCGGCGCCTCCCAGACGTCGCCGTCCGCGCCGGTCACCCGCCACCCCGCAGGGGTACGGTCCAGCCGCGCCGCCGCCGCGCCGGTCACCACCCGGCCGCCGTGCTTCTCCACGTACCGGGTCAGCGGCTCCCAGATCGCGGTGCCGTAGTCCCGGTCCGGGCAGTCGAAGGCCAGCCCCTCCGGGTTGCCGAGCAGGTAGAAGTGGAACTGCGCGATCATCTCGGCGGCCGACATCTCCGCCTCGTGGTTGAAGAACGAGTGGGAGAAGACCTCGAACAGCATGGCCCGCGCCCGGTCCGGCAGCCGCAGCGAGGTGAGCAACTCGTCGGCGGTCCGCTCGTCGAACTCCTCGTAGGTGCGTACCGGGTCGTAGGTGAGCAGCGGCAGCGCCGCGTCCCGGTCCATCGTGCGCAGGTCCGCCAGGCGCAGGCTCGGGCTGCGCAGCAGCAGCGCCAGTAGGTTCGCCGGCGGCGCGGGCGGCAGCTTGCCGAACTCCTCCGTGGGCCACTGCTCGGACAGGATCGGGTAGCCCGGGATCGGCTTGAGGAAGCCCAGCGCCGGGTCGACGCGGCGCAGGATCGACCGCCAGTTCCAGTACTGCCGGAAGAACGCGTGGAAGCCGTGCTCGTTGCGCTGGACGCCGTCGGACAGCTCCTCCGGCCAGGCGCCGAGCCGTCCGCCGAGGTGCGGCGCCGCCTCCAGCACCGTCACCGCCACGCCGCGCTCGGCCAGCACCACCGCCGCCGACATGCCGGCGATGCCGCCGCCGACCACCAGCGCCGGGACCGGTCGCGGCACACGGTCGGCGCCACCGCCGCCCGGGTCGACGAGGTGCTCGCGTACGCCGATCAGACGACCTACCACTTGCGACAGACTCACGGGGGCATCCTCCAGTCGGCGGTCCCCCCAGTCTGCCCGAGGTGAAAGGAAGGGGCCCCTTTTAACGCATACGGATGTGCGGGGCCCCTTCTTAACGCCGGGCGGTCCCCGCGCTGCGTGCGCCGCGGGGGTGGGCGGGGTGAGGTGTTAACAAGGGGCCCTTCCTCTACCGGAGGCGTTAACAAGGGGCCCTTCCTTTCACGGCAGGCAGCGGCGGGGGCGGTCGGACGGGGGCCAGACGTACTCCAGGTCGGGGGAGACGTCGGTGAACAACCGTGCATAGTGGGCGGGGTCCTTGCGCAGCAGCGACGAGCGGTGGCTGCGGTGCAGGTCGTCGCGGCCCAGCCAGGGCGGCAGCTCACCGGCGGCGGCCAGCTCGTCCTGGGTACGGATCAGCGTGATGCCGCAGGCGGCGGCGAGGTCGACGGCGAGCGTCCCGGCGCAGGTGTCGGCCCGGCCCGGCTCGCACCACACCGCGCACATGTCCAGCCCGTACCGGGTCAGCGCCTCCTCGTACCCGGCCCACATCTTCACCGCGGGGTGGTTGCGCCAGCCGTAGTCCGGCCGGGTCAGCCCGCGCAGCACCTGGATCGTCTCCACCCGCTGCTTGCCCAGCCGCTTCTGGTCCAGCGTGCGCGCGCTGGCCAGGAAGTCCGGATACGGCAGGAACGTCTGCATGCCGGTGCTCTACCCGTACCCGCCCCCGCCATGCGTCCATGATCGCCGGGGCTGCGCGGATCGCGAGCGGCTGACTACGATCCGGACATGGCCGAGCCTCTGCGCGACCGCGCGCGCCGCGCGACCGGCTGGCGGCTCCGGATGAACGGTGACGAACGCCCCCACTACGTGGTCTGCGGCTCCGACCCGCTCGCCTACTGGGTGGTCCGGTCGCTGCTCGCCACCGACAACGCCGACGGCCGGGTGCGGGTCACGCTCGTGGTGCCCGGTCGCCGCCGGTCCGAGGGCCCCGACGGCCGCGACGTGCCAGGGGTACGGGTGGTGACCGCCGAACGGCTCGACGAGGCCGCGTTCCGCCGGGCCGGGCTGGCCGGGGCGGCCGGGCTGGCCCTGTTGCACCAGGACGACGTGGGGAACATGCACGCCGCGCTCTGCGCCCAGGAGGTCGAGTCGCGGCTGCGACTTGTGGTGCGGATGTTCAACACCAACCTGGCGGACGGGCTGCGGCAGCTCTTCCCCGACTCGGCGGTGCTCTCCGACGCCTCGATGGCCGCGCCCGCCTTCGTGGCCGCCGCGCTGGGTGAGGTGGCGCCGACCCACTTCCGGCACGCGGGGCGCACGCTCTACGTGGCCCGCCGGGACGACGTACGCCCGCAGGACGTGGTCTGCGGCCTTGCCGTCACGACTGATCCGGATCTGGTCCGGGTGCTGCCCGCTGACGAGGCGGCGGCCGACGTGGTGCTGGCCGAGGCGACCGGGCGGCCGGCGGGCACCGAGGTCGCCGCGCGGCGGCTGGTCCGGGCGCGGCGGCGCCGGCAGCCGGTGGCGGTGCTGCTGCGCGCGGTCCGCCACTTCGCCACCCGCAAGATCGGCATCGCGGTGCTGGTGCTGCTCGGGGTGATCGCGGCGCTGGGCTGGCTCAACGCGCGGGCCGCCGACGTGAGCTGGAGCGAGGCGATCTACCTGACGCTGGTCACCACGCTCACCGGCCAGGATCCGGACGTCGGCAAGCCGGTCGCGGCCCAGGTGATGCAGGTCGTGCTCAACCTGGCCGGGCTGGCGCTGATCCCGCTGATCACGGCCGCGGTGGTCGACGGCGTCGTCAACGCCCGGCTGGCGTTGCACGCGGGCCGGGTCCAGCCGGACCGTTCCGGCCACGTGGTGATGGTCGGGCTGGGCAACATCGGCACCCGGGTGATGGCGCAGTTGCACGACTTCGGCGTCGAGGTGGTGGCGATCGACAAGAACCCGGACGCGCGCGGCGCCGCGCTGGCGCGCCGGCTGGGGGTGCCGCTGATCGTGGGCGACGCCGGCCGGGAGGAGACGCTCCGGTCCGCCTCGGTGGACACCTGCCAGGCGCTCGTGGTGGTGTCCACCGATGACGGGACGAACCTGCGAGCAGCGCTGATCGCCCGGTCCCTCGACCCGGACCTGCGCGTGGTGCTGCGGCTGTTCGACGGCGACTTCGCCGAGCGGATCCAGCAGGCGTTCGGCATCGGCATCTCGCGCAGCGTGTCCTATCTGGCCGCGCCGGCGTTCGCGGCGGCCCTGCTGGATCGCGCGGTGGTCGCCACCATCCCGGTCGACCGGCACGCGCTGCTGGTCACGGAGGTGCCGGTGGTGGCCGGTTCGCCGCTGGACGGGCGTCCGCTGAGCGCGGTGGCCCGGCCGGGCGAGGTGCGCCTGCTCGCGCACACCCGGCCGAACCAGAAGGCCGACTGGTCGGCCGATCCTCGCGTGGTGATCCAGGCCGGTGACCGGCTCACGGTGGTGGCCCGGCGGGCCGGGCTGACCGCGCTGCTCCGGGAGACCACGCCCGCGCCGCCGCCGGCGCCCACCGGTCCGCCCGCCGCGCGCCGCCCGCAGGAGTGACCGGACGCGCCGGCGGTCACTGCCGCTGGGCGCGTCGAGGGCCGCCGGGCGCGTCAAGGGCCGCCGGCCGCGCCTGGAGCGGCCGGGCCGCGTCAGGCAGGTCGGCGACGGCGGCGGACCGCGTATCCGAGCGCGCCGAGGGCGAGCACGCCGAACCCGGCGAGGACGCTGGGCAGCGGCAGGTTGACCGCCAGCACCAGGCAGCCGACGAGCCCGAGCGCGGCGAGCAGCCGTACCGGGAGGCGCCGGTCCGGGTCCGGGCCGAGCGTCAGCGCCGACGCGTTGGTGATCGCGTAGTAGACCAGCACCGTGCAGCTGGAGAAGCCGATCGCGCCCCGGACGTCGCCCACCGCGACGACGGCGATCACCACGGCAGCCACTGCCAGTTCGGCGCGGTGCGGCACCAGGTGGCGCGGGTGGACCGCCGCCAGCGCGCCCGGCAGATCGTGCCGCCGGGCCATCGCCAGCGTCGTGCGGCCGACGCCCGCCAGCAGCGACAGCAGTACGCCGGTCACCGCGACGGCGGCACCGGCCCGGACCAGCCAGGCCAGGCCCGGGTGCCCGGCGGCGGTCACCACCTCGACCAGCGGCGCGTCGGTGGACGCCAGCCGGTCGGCGCCGAGCACACCGAGCGCGACCACCGCGAGCGTCAGGTAGATCGCCAGTACCGCGCCGAGCGCCAGCGGCACCGCCCGGGGGATGGTGTGTTCCGGGTCGCGGACCTCCTCGCCCAGCGTGGCGATCCGCGCGTACCCGGCGAAGGCGAAGAACAGCAGGCCGGCGGCGGTCAGCACGCCGCCCACCCCGATGCCGGCGGGCGCGGTGAGCCGGTCGGCCGCCACCTGCGGCGCGCCGGTCACCGCCACCACGGCGAGCACCGCCAGCACCACCGCGACGAGGACCCGGGTGGCGGTGGCGGTCTTGCCGATGCCGCGCAGGTTCACCGCCGTCACCGCCACCACCGCGAGGACCGCGACGAGCCGCGCCCGCCCCGGCCACAGGTACGCCCCGACGGTCAGCGCCATGGCCGCGCAGCTCGCCGTCTTGCCGACCACGAATCCCCAGCCCGCGAGGAAACCGGCGAACGGGTGCAGTCGTTCCCGGCCGTAGACGTAGGTGCCGCCGGACTCGGGGTAGCGGGCGGCGAGCCGGGCCGAGCTGGTCGCGTTGCAGTAGGCGATGAAGCCGGCGACCGCCAGCGCGACCAGCAGGCCCGGACCGCCCGCTGCCGCCGCGGCCGGTGCGAAGACCACGAAGACGCCCGCGCCGAGCATCGAGCCCAGACCGACGACCACCGCATCGGGTACGCCGAGTCGGCGCGCCAACTGCTCCACACCGGCAGCCTAGGGCGTTCGGGTGAACGGAAGCTCCGGCAAGCAGACCCCCTGGTGGCGCACGTACGGGTTGCGGCGTGACGACCTGGTCCGGATACGCGCCGAGCACACCCGGCCCGGAGACGCGGAGAACGACACCCCCGCTGCTGCGGCAGGAGCGGGCGTCTGTCGACCCGGAGACCACCGGCGGGGTGTTCGTGGGGAGCACCCCGGAGAACGGTCGAGCTGCCGAAGGGCACCCGGATCCGCATCCAGGTGGCGCCGGCCGGTCCACACACCGGAGGCCCGGGTCCCCGGTGAACGGCCGGTGCCGCCGGCAGGATCCGCCGGCGGCACCGGGATCAGGGGTTCAGCAGGGCCCGTTGTCGGTCCACACGCCCTGGCTGTTGGTCCCCGGCACGTCTCCCTGGGTCCACCACCGGGAGGTCCACCGGTGTCCGCCGTAGGACACCACGGCACCTCCGGGGTACGCGGTGCCCGCGGCCCAGGCCGGCGCGGCACATGCACCGCCGGTGGGTGACGGCGAGCCGGTGGGCGTCGGGGTGGTGGTCGGCGTCGGGGAGCCCGTGCAGGCACCCTGGTCGGCCCAGACCGCGGCGCTGCCCGGCGTCTCGCCCTGGGTCCACCACTTCGCGCTCCAGGTCCGTCCGGCGTGCGAGACGGTCGCACCACCGGAGTACGCGGTGGCCGCCGACCAGGCCGGCGCGGTGCAGGTGCCCCCGCCGGGTGGGACGGAACCGGTCGGGCTGGGCGACGGCGTGACCACCTCGCCACCACGTGCCCAGTCCCCGGCCAGCGCGTACGTCTGGCCGCCGAAGGCGAGCGTGAAGTTGGCCGGGCCGGAGATCGGGAGCTGATAGTTGAGCGTCACCTCGGCGTACGAGCCGGGCGCGATCGCGGCCGGCACGGTGAGGCGTACCCGGTTGTGGTCGCCCTTCAGGCCGCCCACGTTGCTGCCGGTGTGGCCGGTGGTGACAGTGGTGAGCGCCCAGCCGGACTGCTGGCTGAGCGTGGCCGGGGTGGTGGTGGGATAGTCGAACTCCAGGTGCGCGCCGGCCGGGATCGGCGCGCCGGTGTTGTTGGTCAGCCGCAGCTCGGGGTTGATCGGGTAGTTGTTGTCGCCGAGCGCGAAACCACCCATGCCGACCGCCACGTCCAGCGTCCGGGTGGGCATGGTGATGCCCGCCTTGCGGGCGCCGTACGCCGGTGCGGCCTTCAGCCGGTCGTAGAGCAGCGTGGTCAGCGTGTCGCCCATGCCGTACTGGCCCGTGGCGGAGTCGTAGGCGTAGTCGCCGGCGAGCTCCCAGATCATCACGCCGCCGAGGCCCTTGGCCGCGACGTAGTCGGCCTTGGCGGCGAGCGACTGGTCGTCCTCGGTGGAGAGGAAGACCTTCTTCTCCGCGTTCCACAGCCAGGGCGCGACCAGCGCGGCCGAGTAGTGACGGGCGTAGCTGCCGCTGATCCGGTCGGTCGGGTCGGTGGCCGGGGTGAGGCCGTATCCGGCCAGGTAGTCGCCGGTGATGCCGGCCTGGAGGTTCTTCGCGTGCCACATCGGGTTGGCGCCGCCGGGCACCTCGTTGCCGGCGGCGTCGAGGTCGTGCCAGAGGTTGTCGATGCCGACCGCGCCGTTGCCGCAGGGGGTGGTGGAGCCGATCGAGCCGCCGGTGCCGGCCGGACACTTGGTCTGGTCGGGCAGTGCCGCCCGTCCCCACAGGCCGTTGGTGCCGCCGGTGACGCCCTGCCAGCCCCGGGTGTAGTAGGGCACGCCGATGTTCACCCTGCCGCTGGGCAGCGCGCCCCGGAAGTAGTGGTACGCCCAGTCGGTGTTCAGGTAGCCGATGCCGGAGTAGGCGCCGTACACGCCGCCCGCGGCCAGTTCGGCGTCGTCGCCGTTGTCGTAGAGCGCCGCGTTCGGTCCGACGAAGTGGTTCCACGCGCCGTGCAGGTCGTAGGACATCGCGTTGACGTAGTCGAGGTACTGCAACGCCTGGTAGGACTCCATCCCGCGCAGCAGCCAGCCGGACGCGGGCGCGGCCACGGTGAGCAGGTAGTGCCTGCCGTCTGTGGCGGCGGCCCGGTCGAGCTTCTCCCGCAGCGTGCGCATCAGCACCTGGTACGAGGCGTTGAGACCGGCCCGCTTGGCGTCGGCCTGGGCGAAGTCGAGCGGGTTGCCGGCCTTGTTGTTGGAGGTGGGGTACTCGTAGTCGATGTCCACCCCGTCGAAGCCGTACGTGCGCAGGAACGTCACCACCGAGTCGGCGAACGTGTTGATGCCGGCGGTGTTCACCGTGTTGGTGCCGGTGGTGGTCATCCGGTAGAAGCCGCCGGAGTCGATGCGGTTGCCGCTGTCGTCGATGAAGCCGCCGGTCTCGGCCCAGCCGCCGACGCTGATCAGCGTGCGGACTCCGGGGTTCTGCTTCTTGTACTTGTTGAGCAGGTTGAAGTGCCCGGTGTACGGCAGGGCCGGGTCCATCTCGGCACCGGCCACGCCGGGCCAGGTCATGTTCGTCGCCGGGTTGTTCGGGGCGCCGGGGTCGCCCACGGAGATGCGGTTGCCGCCGTCGACGTGGGCGAACGCGTAGTTGATGTGGGTGACCTTCTGCCAGGGGATCTGGTTCACCAGGTAGGCCGGGGCGCCGTTGCGGCCGGTCCGCCAGCTGGTGAAGTAGCCGATGATCCGGCGGGTGTGGTCCGCACCCATCTTCTCCCGGCCCGCGGTGTCGTAGACGGTGCAGTAGGGCACCGAGACCCCGGGCGTGCGGTAGAGCCCGTCGGGCCGGCAGGACTCGTCGTCGGCGGCCGCCGACCGGGCGTCCGGGGCGGCCACGACCACCGCCGTCATCGCGGTCAGCAGACCGGCGGCGCCGGCCGACAGCCAGCGGCTGATTCGTTTCGCCAGCACGCGCACCTCCTACATTTAACAAACTTAACTGTTAAGGTTGCTAAATGTATACCGGCGTCGATACGCCGAGACAAGAGGCGGACTGCTAGTCGAGATGCTCCGCCGGCCGGGCCCAGCCGTGGAGCCGCGCCGGCAGCGGCAGGCTGTTCCAGGGCACCCGGTGCAGCAGGCGGTCCAGCAGCAGGCCGAGCAGCAGCCCGGCGACCGAGTCGGTCAGCCAGTGCCAGCCCAGGTAGACGGTGGTGCAGAAGACCACCGCCGGGGGCACCACCCGGACCACTGTGACCAGCCGAGGCGGCACGGTACGGCCGAGCGTGCGCACGAGCGGGGCCAGCAGCAGGGCCAGGACGCCGTACCAGACGATGGAGTTGGCGACGTGCCCGGACGGGTACGACTGCGCGAAACGCACCGGCAGGTCGTGCTGGAACAGCGGCAGCGTCTGCTCGGGCGACAGGAACGGCTCCTTGACCGAGGCGCTCGGCGCCGGCCGGGCCGTCCACACCTTCAACGGGCCGACCGTGAAGAACGTGAGCACGAAACCGGCCACCGGCGGCAGCAGCGGCCGTACCGAGCGCAGCCGCCACGCCAGCAGAACGCCCAGCCCGGCCGCGAGCAGCGTCAGCGGCGTGCCCTGACCGAGCAGGTTCAGCGTCATCGCCACCCAGCGGGCGGCGGCCGGGCGGTTCTCGTCGGACCAGTCGGCGACCGCCCGGTCGAGGCCGAACAGGTGACCGGAGGCGAGCGCGACGGTCAGCGCCACCACTGCCGCGAGCAGCAGTCCGTCGAACCACCACCCGGCCGGCCGGACCGGCCGCAGCCGCAGGTCACCGCGTACCCCCGAGGTCTGACGCACGCGACCACGCTACCGGCCGCCGACGGCGGCCGGGCGGCGCGGGCATCGGCGGCTGTGTGCCCAACCACGAAGGGAAGCGCGGCGCGGGGGTCAGCGGTCACACTGGTTGCCGTGCGGATCACCTCGGCTCTCGTCGACCCGGCGCTGCTCGACCTCCCCTGGTCGACACCGCTGGAGCAGTGGCCTGCCGAACACCTGGTGGCGCTGCCGCAGGGCATCTCCCGGCACATCGTGCGGTTCGTCCGGCTCGGCGGGTACGTCTACGCGGTGAAGGAGACCGGCGAGCGGGTCGCCGAGCGCGAGTACGACCTGCTGCGGGCGCTGGAGCGGATCGACTTCCCGTCCGTCGAGGCGATCGCGATCGTCGCCGACCGGCAGACCGACGACGGGGAGCCGCTGGACCCGGTGCTCATCACCCGGCATCTCCAGTTCTCGCTGCCCTACCGGGCGCTGTTCTCCAACACGCTGCGCCCGGAGACGATGAACCGGCTGCTGGACGCGCTGGCCGCGCTGATCGTGCGGATGCACCTCACCGGGTTCTTCTGGGGCGACTGCTCGCTGTCCAACACGCTGTTCCGGCGCGACGCGGGCGCGTTCGCCGCCTACCTGGTCGACGCCGAGACCGGGGCGCTGTACCCGTCACTGTCGAACGGCCAGCGCGGCGAGGACCTGGAGATCGCCCGGGTCAACATCTTCGGCGAGGCGCTCGACCTCCAGGCCGCCGGCCTGCTGCACGAGTCGATCGACCCGGAGGTGGTCTGCGAGGAGGTCGTGCGGCGCTACGAGCGGCTCTGGCACGAGATCACCTACGAGCAGCAGGTCGAGCGCACGGCCCGGCACGACATCGAGGGGCGCATCCGCCGTCTCAACGAACTGGGCTTCGACGTGGCCGAGGTGGCCATGTCGACAGTCGACAACGGGCGCTACCTGGTCCGGCCGAAGGTGGTCGACGCCGGCTACCACACCCGGCGGCTGCTGCGCCTGACCGGTCTGGACGCCGAGGAGAACCAGGCCCGCAGGCTCCTCAACGACCTGGACGCCTACCGGCTGGAGAGCGACCTGACCGACGAGCAGCAGGCGGCGCACCGCTGGCTGACCGAGGTCTTCGAGCCGGTGGTCCGGGCGGTGCCGGCGCACCTGCGCCGCAAGCTGGAACCGCAGGAGTTGTTCGCCCAGATCATCGAGCACAAGTGGCTGCTCTCCGAGCAGGCCGGGCGCGACGTCGGGATGCGCCGGGCGGTGCAGTCGTACCTGGCCGACGTGCTGGTGCACCGCCCCGACGAGCAGGCGGTACTCGGCGTCGAGGTGCCCACCGTCTGACGCCCGGGCGGATCACTCCACCCAGTCGCCGCCGCGCATCACCCGCACCACGTCCAGGTCGTCGTCCAGCACCACCAGGTCGGCGCGCAGGCCGGTGCGCAGCGCGCCCACGCGGTCGCCCAGGCCGATCGCCCGGGCCGGCGTGGTGGCGACCATCCGGCAGGCGTCCGGCAGGGCCACGCCCGCGCCGACCGCGTGCCGCAGCGCCGCGTCCATGGTGAGCGTGCTGCCGGCGATCGCGCCGTCGCGGCTGAGCCGGGCGACCCCGCCGGACACGGTGACCGCCTGGCCGCCCAGCTCGTACTCGCCGTCCGGCATCCCGGCGGCGGCCATCGCGTCGGTGATCAGCGCGGCCCGCTCCGGCCCGGCCACCGAGGTGGCGAAGCCGAGCATGCCGTCGTGCAGGTGCACGCCGTCGGCGACCAGCTCGCACACCACGTTCGGGGCCTCCAGCAGCGCCACCACCGGGCCGGGCTCGCGGTGGTGCACCGGGCGCATCCCGTTGAACAGGTGGGTGCCGACCGTCGCGCCCGCCGCCACCGCCGCCCGGGTCTGCTCCCAGGTGGCGTCGGTGTGCCCGACCGCCGCGACCACGCCATGCGACACCAGCAGCTCGATCGCCTTGGTGGCGCCGTCACGCTCGGGAGCGATGGTGACCATGCGTACGGCGCCGCCGCCCAGCTCGATCAGCTCGGTCAGCTCGGCGGTCGACGGGTCGCGCAGGAACTCCGGGTTCTGCGCGCCGCAGCGGTCGGCGGACAGGTACGGGCCTTCGAAGTGGACGCCGGCGAGCACGCCGGACTCCACCAGCGGACGGTAGGCGGCGGTCGCGTCGCGCATCAGCTCGAACGGGGAACTGACCAGGCTCGCCAGCAGTGTGGTGGTGCCGTGCCCGAGGTGGAACGCGGCGGCCTGCCGGGCCGACTCCGCGTCGCCTGTGGTGAACGTGTGCCCGCCGCCGCCGTGGGTGTGCATGTCCACGAAGCCCGGCACGATCCAGTGGCCGTCGCGCACCGACGGATACTCGGCCACGGCGGTGATCCGCCCGTCCGCGATCTCCACGCAACCCTGCCGGATGACACCGGTCGGGGTCACCACCTTGCCGGTCACGCGCCGGGTCATCGACTCTCCTTCGCCAGGATGTCCAGGGCCAGCAGGGCGGCGCCCAGGCAGCCGGCCTCGTCACCGAGGTCGGCCGCGACCAGGCGCGGCTCGCGGTGGAACGTCAGCCGCTCCCGCAACGCCGTCCGCAGCGGGTCGAACAGCCGGGGACCGGCCTGGGCCAGCCCGCCGCCGACCACCACTGTCGACACATCGTAGAGCGCCTGCCCGGTGGCGAGTCCGTCGGCGAGCGCCTCGACCGCCTCCTGCCACACCTCCACGGCGAGCGGCTCACCGGCCGCCGCGCGGTCGGCCACCTGGGCGGCGGTGGTGGGCGCACCGGACAGCTCGGCGTACCGGCGCCCGATCGCCGACGCCGACGACACCGCCTCCAGACAGCCGGTCCGCCCGCATCCGCAGCGCGGGCCGCCGGGGCGTACCAGGATGTGGCCGATCTCCCCGGCGGCGCCGTGCGCGCCGGTGGCGGCCGACCCGTCGACCACGTGGGCGGCGGCGATGCCGGTGCCGATCGCGACGAACAGCACATGGCCGCCGTCCCGCCCGGCGCCGAGCCGGGCCTCGGCCAGGCCACCCGCCCGCACGTCGTGGCCGAGCGCCGCCGGCAGTCCCAGCCGCGTGCCCGCCAGCTCCCGCAGGGGTACGTCCCGGAAGCCCACGTTCGCCGACCAGACCGCGACGCCGCGCGCCTCGTCGACCACTCCGGGTACGGCGATGCCGCAGGCCACCGGCGTACGGCCGTCGGCGCGGGCCTTGCCGGCGAGCCCTTCGGCCACGTCGAGGATCGTGCCGACCACCGCCTCCGGGCCGCGCTCGGCACCGGTGGCGTGCCGTTCGGTGTGCACAGTCGTGCCGTCCGGCCGGACCAGGGCGCACTTCATCCCGGTGCCGCCCACGTCCAGCGCGACGACGACCTCGTCGCGTTCGCTCATGCCAGGACCACGGACCGGGTCAGGTGGCGGGGCGCGTCCGGGTCGAGACCGCGGCTGGTGGCGAGCGCGACCGCGAAGCGCTGGGCCAGGATCAGGTCGGCCATCGGGTCGACCGGGTTGCGGCCCGCCGACCAGCTCGTCAGCACCGTGCGCCAGCCGTGCGTGCGGCTGTGCACGAACGCGGCGCCGGTCGCGGCCACGTCCTCGGACAGGCCGTCCGGGATCTCGCCGAGCGCCCAGACCAGCCGGCCGGGCGCGGCGACCGAGATCGGGCCGTGCCGGTAGTCCATCGCCGGGTACGCCTCGGCCCAGAACGTGGCCGCCTCGCGGCACTTCAGCGCGGCCTCCTGGGCCAGCCCGACGGTCCAGCCGCGACCGAGGAAGGTGACCTGCTCGATGCCGGCCGGGTCGATCGGCAGCGGGGCGCGGACGGCGACCTCGGCGTCGGCGGCCAGCCGCCCGAGGTCCTCGCCGAGGTGGGCGCGCAGCAGCGCGAGCGCGGTGGTGGCGAAGCGGGTCTGCACCACCGACCGCTCGTCGGCGAAGGGCAGCGCGACTGTGGCGTCGGCGAGCGCGACGGCGGCCGAGTCCGGGTCGCCGACCAGGACCGTGGTGGGGATCCGCCCGCGCAGCGCGGTGAGCAGGTCGAGCACCTCGGTGGTGGTGCCGGAGCGGGTGATCGCGATGAGCCGGTCGTAGTGGCGGCCGGCCGGGAACTCGCTGGCCTGGAAGGCGTCGGTCTCGCCCTGGCCGGCGGCCTCGCGCAGCCCGGCGTACGCCATCGCCATGAACCACGACGTGCCGCAACCGACCACGGCGACCCGCTCGCCGGGGCGCGGCAGGTGCTCGGCGACGGTCGGGGCGAGTCGCGCCGCCTCCCGCCAGCAGTCGGGCTGGCTCGCGATCTCCGCGTGCACGTACGCCATGACAACTCCTCCCCAGGGGAGACCTTGCGCAATACGGCGCGATACGGCCGCCTTTCGCGCGTCATTCTGCGCGAAACCTGGTGGTCGTGGCAACCGTCTCCCTGTTCGCGCAGAGCAGGGTTTTGCGCGGACCCATTTTCGCGCACTAGTGTGCACGCAACCGATCACCGTTCACGCACAGTCTGGGGAGGGCCCCGCGGTGGACCGCTACGCGCGCTGGAACGCGCTGCTGGAGATGCTGACCGACAGCGGCCGCGTCAGCGTCGAGGAGGCGGCCGGGCGGCTCGACGTCTCCCAGGCCACCATCCGGCGCGACTTCGACCAGCTGGCCCAGCAGCAGATGATCACCCGTACCCGGGGTGGCGCGGTCGCCAACGGCGTCTCCTATGACCTGCCGCTGCGCTACAAGACCGCGAAACACTCGGCCGAGAAGCAGCGGATCGGCACCGCCGCCGCCGCGCTCGTGTCGCCGGGCACCGTCGTCGGTCTCAACGGCGGCACCACGAGCACCGAGGTGGCGCGGGCGCTCGCCGTCCGCCCGGATCTCAACACCAGCGCCGAGGGCGCCCAGCTCACAGTGGTCACGAACGCGCTGAACATCGCCAACGAGCTGCTGGTGCGCTCGCGGATGAAGGTGGTGGTGGCCGGCGGCGTGGTCCGGCCGAAGTCGTTCGAGCTGGTCGGCCCGCTCGGCGGGGCGCTGCTGCGCGAGGTCACGCTGGACGTGGCGCTGCTCGGCGTGGACGCGATCGACCCGCAGCTCGGCGCCGCCGCGCACCACGAGGGCGAGGCGGCCATGAACAGCCTCATGGTGGCCCGGGCCAAGCGGGTCGTCGTGATAGCCGACTCGTCGAAGCTCGGCGGGCACGCGTTCGCCCGGATCTGCCCGGTGGACCGGGTCGAGACGCTGGTGACCGACTCCGGCGCGTCGCCGGACGTGGTGGCGGCGTTCCGTGAGGCGGGCGTCCACGTCGTCTGCGCCTGACGCGCAAGGAAGGGCCCCTTCTTAACGCCTGCGGTAGAGGAGGGGCCCCTTTTAACGCGCCGACACTGCATACCGGGTATTGCCTTCCGGTGCATACCGCGTATGGTGTCGCTGACGCCTACTTATCGGGGGAGGTCAGCTGTGTCGGCTGTCCTGGAGATCGAAGGTCTCCGCAAGACGTACCGGAGCCGGAAACGCGGGGTTCGCCACGCGCTCGACGGCTTCGACATGCGAGTGGAAGCCGGTCAGGTGCACGGCTTCCTCGGCCCGAACGGTTCGGGCAAGACCACCACGCTGCGGACGCTGCTCGGCCTGATCAAGCCGAACGGCGGCCGGATGGCCATCCTCGGCCAGGAGTTGCCGCACGCGCTGCCGGCGGTCGCCGGTCAGGTGGGCGCCATCGTGGAGAGTCCGCAGTTCTTCCCGCACTTCACCGCCCGGGACACGCTCGGCCTGCTCGCCCAGGCCGGTGAGCTGCCCAAGCAGCGCGTGGACGAGGTGCTGGAGCTGGTCGGGCTGCGCGACCGGGCCGGCGAGCGGGTCAAGACCTACTCGCTCGGCATGAAGCAGCGCCTCGCGGTCGCCTCCGCGCTGCTCAAGAACCCCAAGCTGCTGATCCTCGACGAGCCGGCGAACGGCCTCGACCCGGGCGGCATCCGGGAGATGCGCGGGCTGATGCGGGAGCTGTCCGAGGCCGGGATGACAGTGGTGCTCTCCAGCCACATCCTGGGCGAGATCCAGCTCATCTGCGACTCGGTCACCATCATCTCGCTCGGCCGCCGGGTCGCGTTCGGGCCTGTCGACCAGGTGCTCGCCGCCCACTCCCAGGGCGCCGTGCGGGTACGCCTGGAGGCGGTCGACGACCTGCCGCAGGCCGCCGACGCGCTCACCCGGGCCGGGGTCCACGTGGCCGCCGAGCCGGACCACCTGATGCTGTCCGGCGTGGACAAGCCGGCCACCGTCAGCCGGTTGCTCGCCGAGCAGGGCCTGTACGTCAGCGAGCTCACCCCGGTCGCTGTCGACCTGGAGAGCGTCTTCCTCGAACTGACCGCCACCGCGCCGGTCCCCGGCCAGCACCGTCAGGTCGATCAGTCCGCCAAGGTCGACCAGACCGGCACCGCAGGAGGTTGGGGCGCATGAGCCTGTTCGTCACCGAGCTGCGCCGGCTCGGCAAGCGCCGGGTGACCCGGCTGATGCTCGTGCTGCTGGTGCTCGGCCTGGCCACCGTCGCGACCGCGTTCAGCTTCTCCAGCGAGAAGCTCTCGCCCGTCGTGGTGGCCGAGGCCGAGGCCAAGGCGAACAACGACTACCAGTCCGCGATGACGGACTGGAAGCGCACCATCGCGGAGTGCGAGGCGGCTCAGGCGCGCGGCGAGAAGACCGAGGAACGGTACGGCCCGAACTGCGGCAAGGACTACCAGCCGCAGCCCGACATGTTCGAGGCGAAGTGGTACCTGCCGTACCAGTTCGACTTCCGGGCCGAGTTCCCCCTGTTCATCGCCGTGTTCGCCGCCTCCGTGGCGCTGTTCGGCTTCATCGTCGGCGCCTCCTTCGTGGGCGCCGAGTGGAACACCGGCGGAATGATGAACCTGCTGCTCTGGCGGCCGAAACGGCTGACCGTGCTGGGCACGAAGCTGGCCGCCCTGCTCACCACCGTGTTCGGTTTGACAGTGGTGCTCGGCGCGCTCTGGACGGCGGCGTTCTGGCTGATCGCCAGCCAGCGCGGCAGCACCGCGAAGATGACCGCCGGAGTGTGGCAGTCGATCGGGCTGGACGGTCTGCGGGCGCTGGGGATGACGCTGCTCGTGGCGGCGGTCGGGTTCGCGCTGGCTTCGCTCGGCCGGCACACGGCGATGGCGCTCGGCGCGGCGGTGGGCATCTTCGCGGTGAGCGAGATCGGCATCCGGATCGCGGTGGCGGTGCTCGGCGTCCAGTTCGGTGACCGGTACGTGCTGTCCACGTACGCCCAGTCGTGGTTCCTGAAGCAGGCGGAGCTGTTCGACTACGACACCTGCCAGTTCTCCCAGGGCGCCTGCGAGCCTGCGACGTACGTCGTCACCTGGCAGCAGTCGGCGGTGGTGTTCGGCGTGGCGCTGGTGGGTGCGGTGGTGGCCGCGTTCTGGGCGATGCGGCGTCGGGACATCGCCTGACCTGGTCCGCGCCGCCGGCTCCCCCCGGCGGCGCGGACCCCGCGTCCGATGCGGCCGGGGGCGGCCCTGGTTACGCTGGGGCTCCCCCGGCCGGCGCGCTCCGCGTGCCGGTCACCCGCCGTCGGAGAGGAGCGCCATGTCCGCCGACGCCTCGCAGCGGGCCGCCGTCGACCGGTCCGGCCCGGCAGCGGGTACGCGCCACGCGGGCGGGACCGTTCCGCCGCCGCGCACCGCTCCGCCCGTCGAGTCCACGGCACCCTCGGAGCCGTCGGAGTCCGCTCGGCCCGCCGAACCTGTCACGGCCGTGCCCGCCTCGCCGCCCGTCGAGTCCGCCGCGCCCGTCGAGCAGGCCGGTCCGGATGCGGCGGACGCGGCCGGTGCGGGCCCGACGCCGGCCGGCCTCACCGAGCGGGAGCAGCGGATCCTCGCCTTCGAGGCGCAGTGGTGGAAGCACGCCGGCGCCAAGGAGCAGGCCATCCGGGACACCTTCGGGCTCTCCGCGACCCGCTACTACCAACTCCTCAACGCCCTGCTCGACCACCCGGCCGCGCTCGCCTCCGAGCCGGTGCTGATCGGCCGGCTGCGCCGGCTGCGGTCGTCGCGCGCCCGCAACCGGCGTCGTTGACCGGCGTCACTTCTCGTACGTGCGCAGCCCGTTGCCGATGGCGAAGAACGTGGGCGCCCACTCGCCGATGAAGATGCCCCAGCGGTCCGCCCGCGCCACCCCGGCGCGCTCCATGTGCTTGGAGAGGAACCAGCTGGTGACCGAGAGGCCGATGCTGACGAATCCGGCGAGGTAGGCGTGCTCCGCCCGGATGCCGCCCTCGTGCAACCGCTCCAACATCTCGTACCCCCTGTCACCGGGACCGACCCGGTCGCGTTCGACGCTACCGAAGGTGCGGGGAAGATGACGCACGGTTACCACGATCGGGGTCGGCGGCGGATGACCCGGCGCGGTCCGGGTAGGCGGCCGGAGACGAGAACGGAGGCCGACGATGGGGGCACCAGACCGCAGGTACGCGATCGGCAGCAGCCCGGCCCGCCCGGCCGCGCAGGCGCCGGTGATGCGGGTGCGTTCCGCCTCCGACCCGGCCCCCGGCCGGCCGGAGAACGAGGACGTGGTCTTCCGGTTCGGCCCGCTCGTGGGCGTCCTCGACGGGGCCACGGTGCCCGAGGGCTTCGACACCGGCTGCGCGCACGGCCCCGCCTGGTACGTCCGCCACCTGGCTGCCCGGATCGGCCTGGCGGTCGCGGCCCGTCCCGCCGCCACGCTGATGAGCAGCCTCGCGGCGGCGATCCTCGCGGTACGGGCCGACCACGGCGGGACGTGCGACCTCGACCATCCCGGCACCCCGTCGTCCACCGTCTGCCTGCTGCGGGCCGGCGGCGACCGGGTCGACTACCTGGTGCTCTGCGACAGCCCGCTGGTGCTCGACACCGACCGCGGGATCGAGGTGGTCACCGACGACCGGCTCGCGGACGCGGTGGCGGACCTGCGTCGCAGCGCCGCCGCGCTGCCCGACGGCGAGACCGACCCGGCGACCCGGTTCCGGCGCGCGACGACTGTGCAGCGGACCCGGATGAACCGCACCCACGGCTACTGGGCGGCGGCGAGCGACCCGGATGCGGCGTACCACGCGCTGACCGGGACGCTTCCGCTGCGCGGTCCGGGTGCGCTGCGGCGGGCCGCGCTGCTCAGCGACGGCGCTTCCTGCGCTGTCGACCAGTTCGGCCTGTTCGACTGGGCCGGGCTGCTGGAGGTGCTGACGGTGGAGGGCCCGGACGGGCTGATCGACCGGGTCCGGGTGGCCGAGCGGGACCACCCGGACCGGCTGCGGCGACGCAAGCGCACCGACGACGCGTCGGCCGTGCTCTGCGAGTTCGACAGCTGGCCGTGACCACGCTCACGCCGGAACGTCCGGTCGGATGACAACGCAGCGTGAGGCGGGAACACCCCCGGGGTACGACCGGACGAGGCGGTCGGCCATAGCGGCAATCCCTCCCCAAAGGGGTGGACGGCCCGGACCACGCGCGGCAGACTGCGCGACGTGACGGGTGCTGTACGGCTGGAGCCGGTGGACGAACGGAACCTGGAACCGTTGCTCTCCGTAGCGGCGGCTGAGGCGGAACCGGAGGACGTCATGCCTCCGGTGGACGCCCCGGCGGGCTGGTCGCTGGCCCGCCGTGACGCGTTCCGCGAGTTCCACCGCGCCAGCCTCGGCGGCCTGAACGGCCCGACCGGCACGGCCATGTACGCGATCGTCTCCGGCGGTGAGGTCGTCGGCATGGTGCGGATGACCCGCCGGGACGAGCCGGGGACCGTGGAGACCGGCATGTGGCTCGGCCGGTCGGCGCGGGGCCGGGGCCTCGGTGCCGCCGCGCTGCGGCAGCTGCTGCACGCCGCCGCCGCGGCCGGGATGCACACGGTGGTCGCGGACACCACGCCGGACAACGCGGGCGCGATCTCGGTGCTGCGCAAGTGCGGCGCGGAACTGCGTACGGAGGACGGCAGACTGCACGCCCGGATGTCCCTGGACTCGGCCCTGCCGATCCGCTGACCCGTTTCGTTCCCCGATCACGTTTCTCCTGCTCAGAGCTGTATCGGTGGTCGGTTTCGTGCTCCTGCGGAAGTGTTTTGCCGAGGGGGTGACGGGTACTGCCCGCGTCTCCGGGGCCCGACTTCCCCGGGGAGCGCGGAGGAGAGCGGATGAAGAGCGGATCACGTGTGGCGTTCGCCGTCGGGTTCGGTTACCTGCTGGGTCGCCGGAAGAAGATGCGTACCGCGTTGACGCTCGCGGCGGCGGTCGCCGCCGGGCGGGCCAGCCGGCGCCCGGGTGGCCTGAAGCAGCTCGGCGCGGACCTGATGGCCGCGAACCCGCAGCTGCGCAACCTCGGCGGGCTGGCACCGCCGCTGGTGGCCGCGGGCCGGGCGGCCGCGACCGCCGCCGCCGGCAACGGCATCGACGCGATCGGCGGGCGACTGCGCGAGGGCGCCGGCGCGTTGCGCCGCAAGACCGGCGCGGGCCGGCCCGACGCCGAGCGTGCCGCGCCGCACGGGAACGGTGCCAAGCCGGGCGCCGAGCGTTCCGCGCCGGATGAGGAGCAGGAGCTGGACGACCAGCCCGCCGCGCCGGTGCCGGCCCGAGCCGATCGGGGGCGGTGAGCCGTGGCGACGGGCAGCCTGGCCGATCGGGCCCGCGACCAGATCGGCGGCGAGCTGCACAATCTCGCCACCGCCCTCGGCGAACGGGCCGTGCAGGTGGTCACCGACCGGGTCACCGACGCCACCGGACGCCTGAGCGAGTACGCGAAGCGGGGCGGCGACCCGGGCCTGGTCGCCGCCGCCACCGGTGCGCAACGGCTCGCCGAGGGTGCCTCGCCGATGACTGCCATGGTCAAGGCCGGCCTGGCCGGCGGTAAGGAGAAGCTGATGGCGGCGTTCGGTCGCAGGCGTGGCCGGGACGGCGGCCAGAAGCTCAAGGTCACGAACATCGTCGAAACGGTCGAGGTCGGCGTGCCGGTCCGGGTCGCCTACAACCAGTGGACGACGTTCGGCGACTTCCCGAGCTTCATGAAGAAGGTCGAGCAGGCCGACTGCGGCGCCGACGAGAGGATGACCTGGAAGGCGCAGGTGCTCTGGTCGCACCGGAGCTGGGAGTCGACGATCGTCCGGCAGATCCCGGACCGGCTCATCCACTGGCGGTCGAAGGGCGAGAAGGGCTCGGTCGACGGCACGGTCAGCTTCCACGAGGTCGGCCCGGAGCTGACCCGCATCCTGGTCGTGCTGGAGTACCACCCGCAGGGTTTCTTCGAGCACACCGGCAACCTGTGGCGGGCCCAGGGCCGCCGGGTCCGGCTGGAGCTGAAGCACTTCGTCCGGCACGTGATGACCCGGACCGTGCTCGACCCGGACGCGGTCGAGGGCTGGCGCGGCGAGATCGAGGACTCCCAGGTGGTCAAGGACCACGAGACCGCGCTGCGGGAGGAACGGGGGAACGCCGGGCCGGCGGACGACGAGTACGCCGCCTACGACGAGGGCAACGACTTCGACGACGACGAGTACGCCGGCGAGCCGGTCCTGACCGAGCCGGAGCGAGCCCGCAGCCGGACGGCACGCGGGCAGGGCGAACCCGAGCGCCGCCGCCGTGTCCCGCAGCGGCCCCGCCGCCCGGCCGTCCGCCGCCGCGACGAGCGGTGACCGGAGGCGGCCGGTCCGTCAGGACCGGCCGGCGGCGTACGACTCCAGGTGCGCGAGCTGCACCGGGTCCAGGGACGGGCGGACGCGGTTCCGGGCCGCCTCGACGTGCGCGGCCGTCACGGTGCTCGCCTGCAGCGACTCCCGCATGGCTGCCAGCGCCGCCTCCCGGACCAGCGCGGCGCAGTCGGCGGCGGAGAAGCCGTCCAGCTCGGCGCCGAGCGCGTCGAGGTCCACGTCCGGCGCGAGCGGGACGTCCCGGGCCGAGGCGCGGAGGATCTCCGTGCGGGCCGGACCGTCCGGCGGCGGCACGTAGACCAGCCGTTCCAGCCGGCCGGGACGCAGCAGCGCCGGGTCGACCAGCTCGGGGCGGTTCGTGGCGCCGACCACCACCACGTTGCGCAGCGCCTCCACCCCGTCCAGTTCGGTCAGCAGCGCCGCCACCACCCGGTCGGTCGTACCGCCGTCGGTGGCCTGCCCGCGTACCGGGGCCAGCGCGTCCACCTCGTCGAGGAACACCAGCGTGGGCGCGGCCTGGCGGGCGCGGCGGAACAGCTCCCGGACCGCCCGCTCGCTCTCACCCACCCACTTCGAGAGCAGCTCCGCGCCCTTCACCGACAGCACGTTCGCCCGCCCGGAGCCGGCCAGCGCGGTCACCAGATAGGTCTTGCCGCAGCCGGGCGGACCGTAGAGCAGCACCCCGCGCGGCGGCGTCACGCCCAGCCGGGCGAACGTGTCCGGGTAGGTGAGCGGCCACAGCACCGACTCGGTGAGCGTCTGCTTGACCTCGTGCAGCCCGCCCACGTCGTCCAGCGTCACCGACGCCAGCTCCAGCGTGGACACGGACATCGTGGTCGGCCGGACCACCTCCAGCGCGGCGGTGAAGTCGGCCATCGCCACCGTCGGCGTCTCCGCCGTCTTCTGGCGCAGCGCCGCGCGTACCCCGGCTTCGCGGACCAGCGCCGCCAGGTCCGCCGCGACGAAACCGGGGGTACGGCCGGCCACCTCGTCCAGCCGGACGTCACCGGCGAGCGGCACCTCACGGGTCAGCACCGTCAACTGTTCCCGGCGCAGCGCCGCGTCGGGCAGCGGCACGGTGATCCGCAGCGCGAGCAGGTCCGGGCCGCGCAGCGCCGGATCGACCGCCTCGGGGCGTCCGCTGGTGCACACCACTGCGGCACCGGCCCGCAGCGTCTCGGCCACCACCTGCCGGAACACGGTGGCCAGCGGGCCCGGCTCGTCGGCCGGGGCGATCGACTCCACGTCGGTGACAAGCAGCACGGCGGGACCACCGGCGCGTACCGCCGAGGCCGCCTCGCGCAGCCGGCGGGCCGCCGCGTCGTTGCTGAGCGCGGCCAGCTCCGGCGCCCAGAGCGGCCGTACGCCCGCGCCGACCTTGGCGGCGACGGCACGCACCAGCGCCGACTTGCCCGAGCCCGCCGGGCCCTCCACGAGCACACCGAGCGAGACGGTGGTGCCGAGCCGGCCCAACACCTCACGGTGGTGGAAGCCCAGGTCCAGCAGCTCCGTCAGCTCCTCGGCCTGGGCGCGCAGGCCGGGCAGCTCGTCCACGTCGGGCGCGTCCTCCGGGCCGAGCAGATCCCCGTCGGGATCCGTCCCGGGCGGCGTGGCGGGGGCGGAGACGCGTGCGGTGGAGGCGGAGGACGCCGGGCCGGAGCCGCGGGTGGCGGAACCGTGTTCCCAGCCCACCACCGTGTCCATGGTGACGAGCGCGCCGACCGCCGGTTCGGCCGACACGACGGTGAGCAGCGTGCTCGTCCAGGCGTACCCGACGGAACTCGCCAGACTGCGCCGCGCGGCCTCGATCAGGCCGCGCACGGCGGCGTCCGGCAGCACGTCCTGCGGCAGCAGCGAGACGTCGTCCCCGGCGGTGACCACCTTGCCGAGCAGCGCGAGCCGCAGCATCTCCGGCGGGACCGCGGCGACCACAGCGGCCGGGCCGGACACGGTGAGCCGGCGTGCCGGGGCCACCGGCAGCGGGCTCACCGTGACCTGGCCGCCGGCCCGCAGGCCGAGATTGCCCAGCAGCAGGTCGTCGGCGTGCAGCAGGGCGCCGCTGGTGCTCGGCTCGGCGGCGGCAGCGATGCCGGCGGTGACCCGGCGGCCGGTCAGGCGGACCGGGTCGCCGGGGCGCAGCGCCAACGCGGTGAGCACCTCGGGATGCAGGCGCACCACGCCGCGGCGGGCGTCGAGCGCGGCCGGCCGCAGCGTCGCGGTCAGGGTCAGGTCGGGTTCGGCCACCCGCCGACAGTAGCCGCCCCGATCATCGGGTGCCGGTCAGCGCGGGCCCGGATCGTCCAGCAGCGAGGGGTCGCGCCGGATCATCTCGGCCAGCCGGGCCGCCGGGTCGGACTCCAGCGGATCGTGGCCAGGCGCCGGCACCGTCTTCACCGACATTGGCCACGCCGGCGGCGGCGCGGGCGGCGCCGCCGGCCCCACCGTCACCGCCGTGCCGGACCAGGAAACCCGCAGCGGGTACGCCTGCTCGCCCAGTTCCACCCGCAGCGTCACGGCCAGCCCCGGGTGCTCGGCCACCACCCGCCGGACCGCCTCGGCGACCTCCTCGACCGGGTCACGCCGCGCCGGCGTCTCACCACCGCGCAGCCGGTACGCGCCGTGCCCCGCCCGCCCGTCGCCCGGCTCGTCCGCCGCCTCCGCGGGTACGTCCCGCTCGGGCGTCCCGGCCGGCTCGCCGGGCATCGGTGCCCGGCGGCGTAGCGCTTCCTCGCGCCGTGCCATCCGGGCCAGTGTCTCGTCCAGATCACCTCTCATGGCGTCCACCCCTTCGCCAGACAACGGATCGAAACGACTGCCGGTTCAGCCTGCCCGGGATCGGGTGGCCCGGTCCAGCGCGCGGTCCAGGACGACGAGCAGGGCGTCCCGCACCGAGAGGCGGTCCCGGGCGTCGAACTGCACCAGCGGCACGTGCTCACCGATCGCCAGCGCCCAGCGGATCGACGGCAGGTCCAGGGCCAGCCGGCCGTCGAAGGCGTTGACGCCCACCGCGAACGGCAGCCCGGACCGCTCGAAGAAGTCGATCGCCGGGTAGCAGTCGTCGAGCCGGGCGCTGTCCACCACCACGAGCGCGCCGAGCGCGCCCCGGGCCAGGTCGTCCCACATGAACCCGAAGCGCGCCTGTCCGGGCGTACCGAAGAGGTAGAGCTTCAGGCTGCGGTCGATGGTCACGCAGCCGAAGTCCATGGCCACTGTGGTGGTGGTCTTGCCGGCGACCCCGCCCGGGTCGTCGATGCCGATGCCGGCGGTGGTCATCTCCGCCTCGGTGGTCAGCGGCGCGATCTCGGAGATCGCACCGACTGTGGTGGTCTTGCCGACCCCGAATCCGCCAGCGATGAGGATCTTGACCGGGATCGGCGGCCGGGGCGCCGGCACCCGGCTGACGATCGGGGCCGGCTCGGCCGGCGGCACACCCGGCGGCAGGTACGGCAGCGGCGGCGTGGGCGGGGGCGGCGTGGCCCGGCCGATCAGCGGCGCCGGGCCGCCGTAGCGGCTCGGGGCGCTGTTCGCGGCCGGCCCGCCCGTGGCGGCCGCCGGCCATTCAGGAGATCGCACGAAGTCCATCAATCACTCGCAGGATGATGTCGGGATCGAGGGCGTCGTCGACGTCCGCGACGTGCACGTCGAGATGGCCAGCGGCCCGGAGGTCGCCGACCAGCACCCGGGTCACCCCGAAGTGCATCCGGGTCCGGGCGGAGATCTCGGCCACCGAGACGGGCTCGGCGCAGATCGCGACGATCGCCGCCAGCTCCGGGGCCAACCGGGCGGTCACCGCCCACGAGGTGCTGCCCGGACGAGCGGTGACCTGGGTCTCCAGGCCGATCGCCGGGTCACCGTCCACCCGTCCGGAGGTCAGCACGAAGGGGCGTGGGCCGGTCGGCTCCCCGTCGCCCGCGTCCGGCTCCGGCACCGGAGCGGACGCGTTCAGGAAGGGGCGGATCCGGACGCCGGGCTCCGGCTCCGGGTCCGCGCCGGCGGCCCCTGGGATCATTGCTGTACGGCGTTCTTCAGCTCGGCGATCAGACGCGGACTCAGAGCCCCGCCGGCGCGTCCGGCGAACAGCGTCATCTCGTACGCCACGGTGCCCAGGTTCGCCGTGCGGTCGGCGACGACGCCGAGGACCGAGCCGCTGCTGATCGCGCTGATCAGCAGGTATCCCTCGGCCATGTCGACGATCACCCGGTTGAGCGCGCCGAGCGCGTACCAGCTCGCGGCGCCCCCGGCGAGGCTGGTCATGCCGGAGACCACGGCGGCGAGCCGTTCCGCGTTGGACCGGTCCTTGATCGCGGACATGGCCATCAGCAGCCCGTCCGAGGAGACCGCGATCGCCTCCATCACCCCGGCGGTGCTGGAGGTGAACGAGTCGAGCAGCCAGTTGAAGGTGCGTGCCTCGGGACTGAGGTCGCCGGTGGTGCTCTGTTCGACGTTCTCGTGGAGGAAGGGGCTGGTCACCGTGATGGGTCCTCTTCGTAGCGGCGGTCGGTACTGACTTCGCGCAGAGCACGGGCGACGCCCGCCTCGAATTCGCTGATCCGGTTGCGGACCTCGACGGGATCGCCGGGGTCGGAACTGGTGGGGGGCGCGGACTGTGCCGGGGAGACGGACAGGTTCGCGCCGGGCACCCGGCGGCTGAGCCGGGGCCGTTCCGTCGCCGGGGGCGTGGGATCGACAGCGCCCTCGGCCCGCCGTACCCCGTCCTGGAACGCCTCGACCAGGGCCCGGACGCTCGACGGATCCGCCGGGACGCCGATCAGCGGACCGCCGGTGGCCGGTCCGGCCGGTCCG